>NZ_KI914936.1:678-22628 GCF_000520575.1 Arthrobacter sp. I3 | reverse complement strand
CTTGGCGGCGCTGACGCGCCAGTCGTAGGTGATGACCGTTTCCGGCCCGTCCGGCTCAAAGGTCCAGCGGCCGGTGCCGTTCAGATCGCCTGCCGCGGTGAGGGCGAAGCCGCGGGCCGTGACGGGCTCCGTAACCGTGAGGGTCCAGCGGAGCGTATAGGGCAGCCAGCCCTTCGTGTACAGGCGCGTGGGGCGCTGAATGCCGGGCTCCGGTCCGCCGGCCACGGGCTCGACGCTGAGATAGACGGAAGGCCACCAGCGGGGCATGGCCGTGGCGTCGCCCAGGACGGCCGCGACCTCCTCCGGCGTGCCCGCCACGCGCCAGACGGTCCGGAACTCATAATCTGTGCTGCCCATCGGGGCCTCCTTTCAGCCCTGCGTGGATGCCCTCACTATCAATTCGGGCGGAAAGACCACCTGGGTGGGTGCAAAGCCGTCCTCCGATGCCGCCTCCCGGAGCAACAGTTCCAGTGCGGTGGAGCCGATGAGGGCGCTGGGCTGCCGGATGGAGGACAGCGGCACGACGGCGGCGGCGGCGAACTCTATGTCGTCGTAGCCGATCAGGGCTATCTCCTGCGGCACCTTGACGCCGCCCATGAGCATCAGGCCCTGCAGGGCACCCACCGCAAGCAGGTCGTTGGCTGCAAAGATCGCGTCCGGGCGTTCGGCTTCGGGCCGGGACCGGATGGACTCGCCGGCCGCCCTGCCCGAAAGCACGGTCAGGGATTCCGTGGCGATGACCTCGAGCGTTGCACCCGCAACGGCGTCGATGGCCTTCCGCGCCCCTGCCAAACGGTCCGCCACCTGCCGGATACTTGCCGGGCCGCCGATAAACGCGATCCGCCGCCTGCCCAGCGACAACAGGTGGGCCGCAGCCATCTCCCCGCCGGCCAGGTCGTCCACGGCCACCGAGGAGAAACTCGTGTTCTCTGTCTGCCGGTCCACGAGCACTGTAGGGATGCCCCGGCGCCGGAGCTGCTCCAACCGGGGAATCACATTTCCTACCGGGGACAGCAGCACGCCCCGCACGCGCTGCTGCTCAAAAAGGTCCAGATACGCGGATTCCCGGCCCTCGTCCTCGTTGCTGTTGCCGACGAGGACGGTGAAGTTCTCCGCGGCGGCGCGGTCCTCCGCGCCCCGGGCCAGATCCGAGAAGAAGGGGTTGGCAGCGTCCAGGACCACCAGGCCGATGCTGTGGCTCATGCCCGCGCGCAACTGGCGCGCGGCGTCGTTCCGGACGAAGCCGAGCTTGTCGATGGCGGACTGGACCCTCAGGGTAACTTCCGCGGAAACCTTCTGCGGCCGGTTCAGCACATTGGAGACCGTCCCCACCGAGACGCCGGCCAGTGCCGCGACGTCCTTGACGCTCGCTGAAACCATTTCCTGTGCTCCTGAAGGTGGACGCCGCAGCCCCTGGGGCCAGGCGGCGCATACGCAAAATAGTCACTTCAGGATACCCGTCCAGGGTCCACTTTGAACCCTTTCATTGAAACGAATCAAAAGCCGCGTCACGAATGCCTGGCGTCAGTTGACGTGTTGATTTGAAGACCTTATGATTCAAATCACAACTCGTTATGAAACGATTCATTGCAGTGTTCACTAAGCCCCAAAGGTGCGGTCAATTTTATGCAGCAGACACACAGTTCCCGGTCCGGCCCCGCTGAGGGGGAGCAAGTTCCGGTTCTCACGCTCTCCCACGCAGCCAAGACCTTCGGCCCGGTGGTCGCCCTGGCCGACGGCACCATCCACATCGAGGCTGGCGAAATCCACGCACTCGTCGGCGAGAACGGCGCCGGCAAGTCCACGCTGGTGAAAATCCTCGCAGGCCTGCACCACCCCGATTCCGGCGACTTCCAGGTGGCAGGCCAGAGCGTCCAGTTCCGCAATGTTGCCGAGAGCAAGGACGCCGGAATCTCGGTCATCTACCAGGAACCCACGCTCTTCCCGGACCTGAGCGTCGCGGAGAACATTTTCATCGGCCGCCAGCCCAAGGGCCGCTTCGGGCTCATCAGCAAAGCGACCATGGTCAGGGAGGCGCGCAAGCTGTTCGAGCGCCTTGGCGTTCCGATCGACCCGACCCGCATCGCCGAAGGCCTGTCCATCGCGGACCAGCAAATCATTGAAATCGCCAAGGCCATTTCGCTGGACGCCAAAGTCCTGGTAATGGACGAGCCCACGGCAGCCCTCAGTGGCGTCGAGGTGGAACGGCTGTTCGCCGTGGCCCGGAGCCTCCGGGACCGCGGGACCGGCATCCTCTTCATTTCGCACCGTTTCGACGAGGTCTTTGACCTGTGCGACCGCATCACCGTGATGCGGGACGGGCGATATATCTCCACCCACCGCACGGCAGACGTCACCGTTGAGCAGATCGTTCGCGAGATGGTGGGCCGCGACATTGGCGCCCTGTTCCCCAAGACCGCTGCCGAGATCGGCGACGTGGTCCTGAAAGTGGACGGCCTCAGCCGCGCCGGGGTGTTCCGCGATATCAGCTTCGAGGTCCGCGCCGGGGAAATCGTTGCCTTGGCCGGCCTCGTCGGCGCCGGCCGCACCGAGGTGGCCCGTGCCGTATTCGGCATCGACCCCTACGACGCCGGCGATATCACCTTCGACGGACGCAAGCTCAGGCCGCGGAATCCCCAGGTGGCCATCACCGCCGGCATGGGCTTCGTGCCGGAGGACCGCCGCAAACAGGGCCTCGTGATGGACCTGTCCGTGGCCAGGAACGTCACGCTCACGCTGCGCAACAAGTACACGACGGCGGGCCTGATCAACGGGGGCGCCGAGCGGCGCGCGGCCCAGGAATGGAGCAAACGGCTCCAGGTCAAGACCGGCTCGCAGGAGTACGCCGTCTCCACGCTCTCCGGCGGCAACCAGCAAAAGGTGGTGCTCGCCAAGTGGCTGGCCACGGACCCGCGGCTGCTGATCATCGACGAGCCCACCCGCGGCATCGACGTCGGCACCAAGAGCGAGGTCCACCGGCTCATTTCGGACCTCGCCGGGCGCGGGATCGCGATCCTGATGATCTCCTCCGAACTGCCCGAGGTCCTGGGCATGGCGGACCGCGTCCTGGTCATGCGCGAAGGCCGGATCACCGCCGAACTCGACCGTGCCGATGCGAACCCCGAATCGGTCATGCACGCCGCCACGTCTTCCGCAGGAGGAACCCTGTGAGCTCAGCTCTGGACCACAAGAACGCAACGACGCCGGCACCCGACGCCGGCGCCCGGGGCGCCCTCGCCTCGCTGCTGCGGATGCGCGAACTCCCCGTGCTGATCGCACTGGCACTGCTGGTACTCATCACCTACCTGATCAACCCGCTGTTCCTCACCGCGCAGGGCGTGAAGGACCTGCTGCTCAACGCCACGATCATCATGATTCTGGCGGTGGGGCAGACCCTGCTGATCATCACCAGAAACATCGACCTTTCCGTCGGCTCCATGCTGGGGCTGGTCGCCTTCGGCACCGGCTCACTCTTCTCGGCCATGCCCGACGTGCCGATCATCGCAGTCTTTGTGATCGGCATGGCCTTCGGGGCGCTGCTGGGCGCCGTCAACGGCGCCCTGGTCACCCTGGCCAAAGTGCCCGCCCTGGTCATCACCCTCGGGACGCTCTACGTGTACCGCGGCCTGAACAACGCCTGGGCCGGCGGCAAGCAGTACTTCGCCGGCGACCGTCCGGAGGAGTTCGGCGCCCTCTCGGTGAACACCTTTCTGGGGTTCCCCGTCATCACGCTGCTGGCCATCGTCGTCGTGATCGCCGTCGCCATCTACATGTCCGGCACCCGCCCGGGCCGTGACCTGTACGCCATCGGCTCGGACCCGGACGCGGCCACCGCCTTCGGCATCAAGGTCTCCAAGCGCGTGTTCCTCGCGTTCCTGGCCAACGGCGCGCTCGCCGGCCTGGCCGGGGTGCTCTACGCCAGCCGCTTCAACTCCGTCGGCGCCACCACCGGCACCGGGATGGAACTGACCGTGGTGGCGGCCGCCGTCGTCGGTGGTGTGGCCATCTTCGGCGGCAGCGGATCGGTGACCGGGGCCGCGCTCGGCGCCGTCCTCCTGACCACCATCACCAGCTCCCTGACCGCCCTGCGGGTGGACAAATTCTGGCAGCAGGCGATCGTCGGCGTGCTGATCCTCACCGCCATCATCATCGACCGCGTGGCCAGCCTGCGCACAGCCAAGAAACTGCGGATTAGCGAGGCTCGCAATGTCTGAAACCACGTCCACCACCAGCACGGCGCCGGCTCCCGTGGCTGACAACACCAAGCCGCTGGCCAGTGAACCGAAGGGCCGGACCGGCGCCGCGCGGATCCTGATGGGCCGTGACGCGGTCACCATCTACGCCCTGGTTGCTTTCCTGATCTACGCCGCCATCGCCATCCCGCGCTTCGCCTCGCCGGTCACCACCGGCTTCCTGCTCCTGGACGTCATCCCGGTCCTGCTGATTGCCATGCCGATGACACTGATCATCATCACGGGCGAAATCGACTTGTCCGTGGCCAGCACCGCCGGCCTGACCAGCGCCCTGATGGGCGTCCTCTGGGCCGGCGGGACGGACATCTGGCTGGCCCTGGCAATCAGCCTGCTGGCAGGAATTGCCGCCGGCATGTTCAACGGCTTCCTGATCGCGGTCCTCGGACTGCCCTCCCTGGCGGTCACCATCGGCACCCTGGCGTTGTTCCGCGGCCTGGCCCTGGTCATCATCGGCGACAACGCCGTGGCCAACTTCCCCAAGGCGCTGACCGCCTTCTTCACCTCCAAAATCGGCGGCACCGGCATCCCCACGGTGATGATCGGCGTCGTCGTGGTGATGGTCTTCTTCGGCGTGCTGCTGCACTTCACACCGTTCGGACGCGGCCTCTATGCGATGGGCTACAGCAAGGAAGCCGCCAGCTTCGTCGGGATCAACGTCGCCCGCAGCAAGTTCTGGCTCTACGTCGGGTCCGGCGCCGTTTCGGCTCTCGCCGGCATCTACTGGACGCTGCGCTACACAAGCGCCCGCAGCGACAACGCCTCCGGCCTGGAACTGGCCGTCATCGCCGCCGTCCTGCTCGGCGGCGTGTCGATCTTCGGCGGCAAGGGCTCCATCCCCGGCGTCATCGCCGGCGTCCTGCTGATCGGCACGCTCAACTACGCCCTCCGCCTGGCCCGGGTGTCCGACGTCGTCCTCATCACGGTGACCGGACTGCTGCTGATCCTCTCAGTGGTGGCGCCGAGCATCGGCTCCGCCATCAGGCAATGGCGGCACACCCGCCGCGTCCGCCGAAGTTTCACCCGCAAGGCCACCTGAAATCTGCACACCACAACAAACCGCGCCCGCCTGGGACCGGCTGTACCGACCGCACGAAGGAAAAGGGAAGAACAATGATGTTGAACCGCAAGAACAAGGGCCGGACCGGCCGACTGGGAAGCATGGTGGCCATCACCGCCGTGGCCGCACTGGCGCTGACAGCCTGCAACAGCGGCTCTGCATCCTCGACCGATACCAGCAGCCCCTCGGCAGGCGGCGGGGACCAGAAGATCACCTTCATCCCCAAGCAGCTGAACAACCCGTACACGGACGTTGTTCTGGGCGGCGGCAAGAAGGGCGCCACCGAGGCAGGATTCGCTTCCTCGCAGGTCGTCGGACCGCTGGAAGCCTCCGCCTCCAGCCAGGTTTCGTTCATCAACGCCGAGACTCAGGCCGGCACGAACGTCATCGCGATTGCCGCCAATGACCCCGACGCCGTCTGCACGGCCCTCGGCGAAGCCCGTTCCGCCGGCGCCAAGATCGTCGCGTTCGACTCGGATACCAATCCCGACTGCCGCGACATCTTCATCAGCCAGGTCGTCGCCAAGGACGTTGCCTTGATCCAGACCAAGCTGATTTCCGAGCAGATCGGCGGCAGCGGCGAGATCGCCATCCTGTCCGCCACCGCCAACGCCACCAACCAGAACGAGTGGATTAAGTACATGGAGGAGGAGCTCGCCTCCAACCCCGCGTACAAGGACATCAAGCTTGTGGCCAAGGTCTACGGCGATGACAACGACACCAAGTCCTTCCAAGAAGCCCAGGGCCTCATGCAGGCCCACCCGAACCTGAAGGGCATCATCTCGCCCACCACCGTGGGCATCGCCGCTACCGCCCGGTACCTCTCAACGTCCGCCTACAAGGGCAAGGTTGCCCTCACCGGGCTCGGACTGCCGAATGAAATGCGGCCCTTCGTGAAGGACGGCACCGTCAAGGAGTTCGCCCTCTGGGATCCGGCACAGCTCGGCTACGTTGCGGCGTTCGCCGGCAAGGCCCTCAAGGACGGCAAGATCACCGGCGCCGAAGGGGACACCTTCACCGCCGGCGAACTGGGCGAACGCAAGGTCGAAAAGGGCGGCCTGGTGATCGTCGGCCCGCCGACGGTCTTCAACGCCGAGAACATCGACAAGTACAACTTCTAATCCTTACCTGACCCATCCCGAGCGGCCGGGCGGGCCGCCGACAGCCCGCCCGGCACCTCACCACTTCACTCCGTTCCGCTTCACCGGTGCCACAGCACCGGGCCCACGGCGCCTGCTCCACAGCCGTGCCCGGAAACCACGTTCCGGAGCCCCAGTTCCCCTTTTTCATGCCGGAAGGCCCCCACATGAACCAGAAACAACCGGCAGACCGGCTGCTGCAACCGCATCGGCGCCGCCCCACCCGCATCGGGCTGGTCTCCGGCGGCCTCGGCGCCTACTGGCCCCAGTTTCCGGAGCTGCTGCCGCAGCTGCGGGAGTCCGTCCGCTACGTCACCGGCCGCTTCCAGGAACTCGACGCCGACGTCATCGACACCGGCTTCATCTCCGACGCGCAGGAAGCCGCCGCGGCAGGCGAAAAACTCCGCGTCGCCGACTGCGACCTCATCGTCATCTTCCTCACCACGTACCTGACGTCCTCCATGGTCCTGCCCATCGCCCAGCGCGCGAAAACCCCCGTCCTGGTGATCGACCTGCAGCCAACCGAAGCGATGGACCACGCCAACTTTGACACCGGCAAGTGGCTGGCCTACTGCGGCCAGTGCCCGGTGCCGGAGGTCGCCAACGTCTTCCGCCGGGCCGGAATCGACTTCCGCTCAGTCTCGGGGCACCTCAAGCAGGAGTCCGCTTGGGAGCGGATCACCGCGTGGGTCCACGCCGCCGGCGTCCGCGCCCGGCTCCGCAATGCCCGGCACGGACTCATGGGCCACCTCTATCCGGGCATGCTCGATGTCGCCACCGACCTCACCACCGTGTCCACCACCTTCGGCTCCCACGTGGAGGTGCTCGAATTCGATGACCTCCGCGAACGGGTCAACGCCGTCACGGAGGCGGAGGTGACCGAACGGCTCGGGCTCGCCCGCGAACTCTTCGTTGTGGATGACTCCGTGAACGACGACGACTTCG
This sequence comes from Arthrobacter sp. I3, assembly GCF_000520575.1. Taxonomy (NCBI): domain Bacteria; kingdom Bacillati; phylum Actinomycetota; class Actinomycetes; order Micrococcales; family Micrococcaceae; genus Arthrobacter; species Arthrobacter sp. I3. The sequence goes on along the minus strand of NZ_KI914936.1, from coordinate 15,234 downwards.
CATGGGGCGCGAAGGTGTCCGTCGGCCTGGACCGCCTTGTGGAGGACTTTGACCTGGACTCCGTGGCCTACTATCACCGCGGACTGGCCGGCGAACAGCACGAACGGCTCGGCGCCGGGATGATTCTGGGCTCCTCCATCCTGACGGCCCGGGGCATCCCGATGGCCGGCGAGTTCGAGCTGCGGACCTCCATCGCCATGCTGGCGGCCCAGGCGATCGGCGCCGGGGGATCATTTACCGAGATCCAGGCCCTGAACTTCCTCGACAACGTGGTCGAAATGGGACACGACGGCCCGGCCCACCTGGCCGTGTCCGCCCAGGACCCGCTCCTGCGCGGACTCGGCATCTACCACGGCAAACGCGGCTGGGGCGTCTCGGTCGAATTCGACGTTCGCCGCGGCCCCGTCACCACCTTCGGCCTCGGCCAGGACCCGGACGGAAGCTACGTGTTCGTCACCTCCGAGGGCGAGGTGGTTCCCGGCCCGCTCCTGCAGATCGGCAACACGACCTCCCGGGTGGACTTCGGCGGGGACCCCGGGCTCTGGGTGGACGTCTGGAGCCAGACCGGAATCGGCCACCACTGGGCCCTGTGCGTCGGCCACCGCGCCGCCGACATCAAGGCCGCCGCATCCCTGCTGGGTATCGAACACCGCCACGTGGTGCTCTCATGAGCACGGAACGCGTCTGCTTCCAGCTTCAGGTCAAGCCCGCGCTGATCGGGGAATACACCCGCCGGCACGCGGCCGTCTGGCCGGAGATGCTCCGGGCCCTGAAGGCCTCGGGCTGGAACAACTACTCACTCTTCCTCCGACCCGACGGGCTACTGATCGGCTACTTCGAAACGGACAGCCTGACCGAAGCCCAGGCCCGGATGGCAGCCACTGACGTCAACGCCCACTGGCAGGCCGAGATGGCCGGCTTCTTCGACGACCTCGCCGGAGCGCCCGACCAAGGCTTCCTCCAGCTCACCGAAATCTTCAATCTCGAGGACCAGTTGTCCGCGGCCAATGCCGCCGGGGACAACCACCAACCGCAGAAGGAACAACCATGAACACCACAGAAACGGCCCTGGGCCGCCTCGGGGAACTCGCCATCGAGGTCCCGTCCTGGGCCTACGGCAACTCCGGCACCCGCTTCAAGGTGTTCGGCACGCCCGGCACCCCGCGCACGGTCCACGAGAAGCTGGCCGATGCCGCGAAGGTCCACGAACTCACCGGACTCGCGCCCACCGTGGCGCTGCACATCCCCTGGGACAAGGTGGATGATTACGCGGCCCTGAAGGAGTTCGCGGCGGAGCTCGGCGTGGGACTCGGCACCATTAACTCCAACACCTTCCAGGACGACGAGTACAAGTTTGGTTCCCTGACCTCCTCGAACCCTGCGGTCCGCCGCCGAGCGATCGACCACCACCTCGAGTGCCTGGAGATCATGAACGCCACGGGCTCGCGGGATCTGAAGATCTGGCTCGCGGACGGCACCAACTACCCGGGCCAGGACGACATGCGCGGCCGGCAGGACCGCCTGGCCGAGTCGCTGCAGGAAATCTACGCGGCCCTGGGCGGCGAGCAGCGCCTGGTACTGGAGTACAAGTTCTTCGAGCCGGCTTTCTATCACACCGATGTTCCGGACTGGGGTACCTCCTACGCCCAGACCCTGGCCCTGGGCGAGAAAGCCTTTGTCTGCCTCGACACCGGCCACCACGCCCCCGGCACCAACATCGAGTTCATCGTCATGCAGCTGCTGCGCCTGGGCAAGCTCGGCTCCTTCGACTTCAACTCCCGCTTCTACGCGGACGATGACCTGATCGTCGGTGCGGCGGATCCCTTCCAGCTCTTCCGGATCATGCACGAGGTCATCCGCGGCGGCGGGTTCGGCAAGTCCGCAGGAGAGAATTCAGCCGTCGCCCTGATGCTGGACCAGTGCCACAACCTGGAGGAAAAGATCCCGGGCCAGATCCGGTCTGTGCTCAATGTCCAGGAAATGACCGCCCGCGCCCTGCTGATCGACACCGACGCGCTGGCCGAGGCCCAGCGCAGCGGCGACGTCCTGGCCGCCAACGGCATCTTCAACGATGCCTTTTACACCGATGTCCGCCCCGCGCTGGCGCAGTGGCGTGAATCCCGCGGCCTGCCCGCGGACCCGATGGCCGCCTTCAAGGCCAGCGGTTACCAGAAGAAGATCAACGAGGACCGCGTCGGCGGCCACCAGGCCGGATGGGGCGCTTAAATAATGACCAATAAGACTGTTGAAGAACTGATCTCCCGTTCCAACCGCCTCGGCGCGGACAAGCGGAACACCAACTTCGCCGGCGGCAACACCTCCGCCAAGGGCACCGAAAAGGACCCCGTGACCGGCGACGACGTCGAGCTCCTGTGGGTCAAGGGCTCCGGCGGGGATCTGGGCACGCTGAAGGCCGAGGGTCTTGCCGTGCTGCGGCTGGACCGGCTGCAGGCGCTCAAGAACGTGTACCCCGGCGTCGAGCGTGAAGACGAAATGGTCGCCGCGTTCGATTACTGCCTGCACGGCAAGGGCGGCGCCGCGCCGTCGATCGATACCGCCATGCATGGCCTGGTCGATGCCGCCCACGTGGACCACCTGCACCCGGACTCCGGGATCGCCATTGCCACGGCCGCCGACGGCGAGGCCCTGACCAAGGAGATCTTCGGCGAGAAGGTGGCGTGGGTGCCGTGGCGGCGCCCCGGCTTCCAGCTCGGCCTGGACATCGCCGCGATCAAGGACGCGAACCCGCACGCGGTCGGCACCATCCTGGGCGGCCACGGCATCACCGCCTGGGGCGCCACCAGCGACGAAGCCGAAGCCAACTCGCTGTGGATCATCGAACAGGCCGAGCAGTACATCAAGGACCACGGCAAGAACGAACCGTTCGGTCCCAAGCTGGACGGCTACGCCGCCCTCCCGGAAACCGAGCGCCGCGCGAAGGCCGCCGCCCTGGCACCCGTGATCCGCGGACTCGCCTCCACCGACAAGCCGCAGCTCGGGCACTTCAGCGACGACCCCGCCGTCCTGGCGTTCCTGGAAAGCGCCGAACACCCGCGGCTCGGGGCCCTGGGCACGTCCTGCCCGGACCACTTCCTGCGCACCAAGGTCAAGCCGCTGGTCCTGGACCTGCCCGCCGACGCCCCGGTCGAGGACTCCGTGGCCCGGCTGAAGGAACTCCACGCCGCCTACCGCGAGGACTACCAGGGGTACTACGACCGGCACGCAACCCCGGACAGCCCCGCCCTGCGCGGCGCGGACCCGGCGATTGTGCTGGTGCCCGGCGTGGGCATGTTCTCCTTCGGCGCCAACAAGCAGACCGCCCGGGTGGCCGGGGAGTTCTACCTCAACGCCATCAACGTCATGCGCGGCGCCGAAGCCGTCTCCACCTATGCCCCGATCGAGGAAGCCGAGAAGTTCCGGATCGAATACTGGGCCCTGGAAGAGGCCAAACTGGCCCGGATGCCCAAGCCGAAATCCCATGCAGGCCGGATCGCCCTGGTGACCGGGGCGGCGTCGGGCATCGGCAAGGCGATCGCCACCCGCTTCGCCGCCGACGGCGCGTGCGTGGTCATCGCGGACCTGAACCTGGACAACGCCCGGGCCGTGGCCGCCGAACTCGGCGGCGCCGACGTCGCGATCGGGGTCCAGGCCGACGTCACCGACGAAGCCCAGATCGCCGCCGCCATCCAGGAAGCCGTCCTGGCCTTCGGCGGACTGGACCTGGTGGTCAACAACGCCGGGCTCTCCATCTCCAAGCCGCTGCTGGAAACCACAGAAAAGGACTGGGACCTCCAGCACAACGTCATGGCCAAGGGCTCGTTCCTGGTGGCCAAGGCGGCCGCGCAGGTGATGATCGGCCAGGAGATGGGCGGGGACATCATCTACATCTCCTCCAAGAACTCCGTGTTCGCCGGCCCGAACAACATCGCCTACTCCGCCACCAAGGCAGACCAGGCCCACCAGGTCAGGCTCCTCGCCGCGGAACTGGGCGAGTACGGGATCCGGGTCAACGGCATCAACCCCGACGGCGTGGTCCGCGGCTCCGGGATCTTCGCCGGCGGCTGGGGCGCCAAGCGCGCCGCCGTCTACGGCGTTCAGGAAGAGGAACTGGGCAAGTACTACGCCCAGCGCACCCTGCTCAAGCGCGAAGTGCTGCCCGAAAACGTGGCCAACGCCGCCGCCGTGCTCACCGGCAGCGAGCTCTCCCACACCACGGGGCTCCACATCCCCGTGGACGCCGGCGTGGCCGCGGCCTTCCTGCGATGAGCCTTCCTAGGATGAACCTTCCTGCGCTGAACACTGCGCCACCAGCGGATACCGCACCCAGCGGCGGCCCGTTCGCCGGGAATGTCGTTGCCGGCAGTGCTTTTGCCGCAATCGACATCGGTGCGTCCTCGGGCCGGGTCATCCTGGGCCGGGTCGCGGGCAGTCCCGGTGGGGCGAGGGCCGAGCTGGAGACCGTGCACCGGTTCCCCAACGGGGTCAAGGAGCTCGACGGCGGCCTCCGCTGGGACTTCGACGCGCTGTTCGCCGAGGTCCTCGCCGGGCTCGCGGCCGCCGCCACGGCGGCAGCGGCCCGCGGCGAGAGCATCGCCAGCATCGGGATCGACACCTGGGCCGTGGACTACGGGCTGGTCAACGACGCCGGTGACCTGGTCGCGGCGCCGTTCAGCTACCGCGACGACCGGTCCCGTGCCGCCATCTCCCGGGTCCACGAAAAACTCGATCCGGCCCGGCTCTACGCCACCACCGGGCTGCAGTTCCTGCCGTTCAACACGATCTACCAGCTCGCCACGGAGCCGGCGCTGGAGGGGCTGCAGGCGCTGCTCATTCCGGACCTCATCGGGTTCCTGCTCACCGGCCAGCGCCGCACAGAGGCCACCAACGCCTCCACCACCGGGCTCTTCGACGCCGTCGCGGGGGAGTGGGCCACGGAGTTCCTCACCGCCCTGGACCTCCCCACGAACCTGTTCCCGCCGCTGATCCAGCCCGGCGAGACCGTCGGCACCCTCACCAAGGACATCGCGGCACGCCTGGGACTTCCCGAAACCACCGCGGTGGTAGCTGTCGGCTCGCACGACACCGCCTCGGCCGTCGCCGCCGTCCCGGCGGACGCCGGAGGTGCTGGCGCCGGAGGTGCTTACGAGAATTTCGCCTACGTCTCCTCCGGCACGTGGTCCCTGGTCGGCGTCGAACTGTCCCACCCGGTCCTGACCGAGGCCAGCCGGACCGCGAACTTCACCAACGAACGCGGTGTGGATGGCACCATCCGCTACCTGCGCAACGTCGGCGGCCTCTGGCTGCTCAGCGAATGCCAGCGCACCTGGGCCGCCGAAGGCTACCGGCCGGGCCTCGAGGAACTGCTCGACGCGGCCGCGACTCTTCCGCCCGGCGGCCCGGTCATCAACGCCGACGACCCCTATTTCATCGCCCCGGACAACATGCCCGAACGGATCCGGGCCGCGGTCCGGAACACCGGCGCTGTCTTGCCGGAGCATCCCGCGCACATCGTGCGGTGCATCCTGGACAGCCTCGCCGCCGGCTACGCCCGGACCATCGCCGACGCCGAACGGCTCGCGGACGTCCGGGCCGGCGTCGTGCACATTGTGGGCGGCGGATCCCAGAACCGGCTCCTGTGCCAGCTCACCGCCGACGCCACCGGCAAACGCGTGATCGCCGGACCCGTGGAAGCCACGGCCCTGGGCAACGTCCTGGTCCAGGCCCGCGCCGCCGGCGTGCTCAGCGGCGGGCTGGGGGAGCTGCGCGCCGTGGTCCGTGCCTCCCAGCACCCGGCGGAGTACATGCCCTCAGTCCGGGCCGCACACCAGAGCGTCGTCCCCAGCGGAGGTGCCCAGTGAGGATCGCGCTTTTCGCCACATGCATCGTTGACGCCATGTATCCGGCCACGGCCCGCGCCACGGTGTCCATCCTGGAACGCCTCGGCCACGAGGTTATCTTTCCGGCCGGCCAGGCCTGCTGCGGGCAGATGCACGTCAACAGCGGCTACCTCAAGGAAGCGCTGCCCGTCGTCGCCAACCATGTGAAGGCCTTCGAAGACGATGAGTACGACGTCGCCGTCGCACCGTCCGGCTCCTGCGTCGCCTCCGTGAAGCACCAGCACCCCATGGTCGCCCGCCGCTGCGGGGACGCCGGGCTGGAAGCCCGGGCCGCCGCCGTCGGAGCCAAAACCTACGAGCTCTCCCAGCTCCTGGTGGATGTCCTGGGCGTCACCGACGCAGCGGCGCAGCTGGGCTCGTACTTCCCGCACCGGATCGCCTACCACCCCAGCTGCCACGGCATGCGTCTGCTCCGGCTCGGCGACCGCCAACTGGACCTGCTGCGCTCGGTCGGCGGCATCGAAGTGGCCGAACTGCCCGAGGCGGACCAGTGCTGCGGCTTCGGCGGCACCTTCTCGATGAAGAACGCGGACGTGTCCTCGGCGATGCTGGCGGACAAGACCGCCAACATCTGCGGCACGGGAGCCGACCTTTGCGCCGGAGGCGACGCATCCTGCCTGATGCACATAGGCGGCGGACTGTCCCGGCAGGGCAGCGGCGTCACCACGATGCACTTCGCCGAGATCCTGGCCAGCACCCTCGAGAATCCCGCCGCCGTCTCCGGCGACGTCCGCCTCACCACCGGAAGGACCGCACGATGAGCGGCACATTCCTGGGGATGCCGTCCCTGCCGGTCTTCGGCATCGGCAACCTGCACGAACACGAGCCCTTCCCGAAAGCCGCCCGCCGCGAGCTCAGCAACCCCCAGCTGCGGGCCAATCTTGGCCATGCCACCCGGACCATCCGGGACAAGCGGCTGGCCGTCGTGTCCGAACTCCCCGACTGGGAGGAGCTGCGCGAGGCGGGCCGGGCGATCAAGGAATCCGTCATGGCCCGCCTGCCGGAGCTGCTCGAAGAGTTCGAGGCGAACTTCACCGCCCGCGGCGGGACCATCCACTGGGCCCGGGACGCCGGCGAAGCCAACAGCATTGTCGCCGCCCTCATCCGGGACCAGGACGCCACCGAGGTGGTCAAGGTCAAGTCCATGGCCACGCAGGAAATCGGCCTCAACGAATACCTCGAAGAACAGGGCATCGCGGCTTACGAGACCGACCTCGCCGAGCTCATCGTCCAACTGGACCACGACAAGCCCAGCCACATCCTGGTCCCGGCCATCCACAAGAACCGCAGCCAGGTCCGGGACATCTTCCTGCGCGAAATGGAGGGGGTGGATCCGGAGCTCACCAACGAGCCGGCCCGCCTCGCCGCGGCCGCCCGGGCACACCTGCGCCGCAAGTTCCTCAGCGCCAAGGTGGCCGTGTCCGGCGCGAACTTCGCCCTCGCAGACTCCGGGACCCTCGCCGTCGTCGAATCCGAAGGCAACGGGCGCATGTGCCTGACGCTGCCGGAAACGCTCATCACCGTCATGGGCGTCGAAAAACTGCTGCCGGGCTGGGAGGACCTCGAAGTGTTCATGCAGCTGCTCCCGCGGTCCTCCACCGGCGAGCGGATGAACCCCTACACCTCGCTGTGGACCGGCGTCACGCCCGACGACGGGCCGCAGAACGTCCATCTGGTCCTGCTGGACAACGGGCGCAGCGCCGCCCTGGCCGACGAAATGGGCCGCTCCGCGCTGCACTGCATCCGTTGCAGCGCCTGCATGAACGTCTGCCCCGTCTACGAACGCACCGGCGGGCACGCCTACGGATCCACCTACCCGGGACCGATCGGCGCGATCCTGTCGCCGCTGCTGACCGGGATCACGGCCGAGGAGAACAACTCCCTGCCCTACGCCTCCTCCCTGTGCGGCGCCTGCTACGACGCCTGCCCGGTGAAGATCAACATCCCGGACATCCTGGTGCACCTGCGGGGCGAGGACGTGGACAGCAAACGCGGCAAGAACCGCAGGAAGAGGGCGATGCCGAGCCAGATGGACGTCGGCATGAAGGCGGCCTCCTGGGCGCTGTCCTCAGGAAAGAACCTGGGCCTCGTGGAGAAGGCGTTGCCCCTGGGCCGGCTTGCCGCTGGGCCGGACCGGAAAATCACCAAACTGCCGGGCATCGCCGCCGGCTGGACCCAGAGCCGGGACATCCCCGCACCGCCGGGGCAGTCCTTCCGGCAATGGTGGAACAAGGAACACCGGGCCGCCGGACCCGATGCAGCCCCGCCTGCCGGCACCGACGCCCCCGGCCCGGAGTCCGCCGGCCCAGGATCAGCCGGAACAGAGGAGAACCCGTGACCGCGCGTGCAGAAATACTGGACCGGATCCGGTCGGCCCTTCGGGACGCCCCGGCGGTACCGGAGGTGCCCCGCGACTACCGGCGCTCCTCCGGGCTGGGCGAGGAAGAGCTCATCGAACTGCTGACGGACCGGCTCCTCGACTACAAGGCGAACGTCTTCATCGAGGAAGCCGCCGAGGTGCCACAGCGGCTCGCCGCGCTGCTGGAGGGCACCGGCCGCTACGCCGCGCCGCACGGTCTGGACCAGGCGCTGTTCGCGGAGGCGGACGCTCGCGACGGCGGCTCCGGCCGCCGCGTCACCGACGCCCCCGGGCAGCGGCTCAGCGTCGAGGAGCTCGACGGGATCGACGCCGTCGTCACCGGTAGCGCCGTCGCCGTCGCCGAAACCGGCTCCATCATCCTCGACGCCGCACCGGACCAGGGGCGCCGGGTCATCAGCCTCGTCCCGGACCGGCACATCTGCATTGTCCGGGCTGGGGACATTACCGCCATCCTGCCGGAGGCCCTCCGCCGGCTCGACGGCACCCGCCCGCAGACCTGGATCAGCGGCCCCAGCGCCACCAGCGACATCGAACTCGAACGCGTCGAAGGCGTCCACGGCCCCCGGACCCTGGACGTCGTGATCGTCCGCGGGTAGAAGCCGGAGACCGGGGCCCGCTTCCCTACCAGCGCGAGGGAAGCGGGCCCTCCTGGGTGGCGGCGACGGCCCCGGAAAGTCGTTTGCCCCGATCACTCAGAGGAAAACTCATGTTCTTCTCAGCAGGGAGATGAACCATGGAAGCATGTACCTAGTCGACCCCAGAGCCTATGCGCATCGCCTAATGCATCCTGGCGCCTGGTTCCGCGCGACAATCCGCCGGCACGTCCCCGCCAGGGACCACGCCCGCGACCAGCAGCCCACGCACTCCAGGTTCGACTATCTGGAAGCTGGCCTCACGGGAACACTGAGCACGGCCCAGTCACGGCGCAGGGCCAAGGAACTCGAGCAGGCATTCCGGAACGGCGAGGTGTCCTACGACGACGCGTGCCTGGAGATGGAGCAACGCGAGGGGGAGCCCTGAGCTCCCGCCCCGCACCCCGGAACCGCGCCCAGATTGCGGCCGAGGAGGCCTCGTACGGGCGATTCGAGGCGCATACGCCGATCATCGTCTTAGACGGGTAAGGAGGGCCCGAATTGGGCTGGGCGTAGGGTGGAAGCTGGACGAAAGGAAGAATTCATGAAGAAAATCCTCATGGTACTGACCAGCGTTTCCGAGATCGGCGATACCGGAGAGAAGACCGGCTACAACGTGGCCGAGGCTGCACATCCCTGGAAGGTCTTCAAGGATTCCGGGCATTTCGTCGACTTCGCGTCCATCCAGGGCGGCCAGGCTCCGCGCGACGAGGTGGACTCAGAAGATCCCATCCAGGTCGCTTTCACGGAGGACGAGACCACGCGCGCCGGCCTCTACAACACTGCCCGCGTCGACGTCGTTGATCCCGACCAGTACGACGCCGTCTTCCTCGTGGGCGGCCACGGCACGATGTGGGACTTCCCGGACAGCGAAGGCTTGCAGAATCTGGTGGCCAGCGTCTACAACGCCGGCGGCTTGGTGGGCGCGGTCTGCCACGGACCGGCCGGCCTGCTGAACGTGGAATTGAAGAACGGGCTTCGCCTCGTCGAGGGCCGGAAGGTGGCCGCCTTCACCAACGACGAGGAGGTTGCCGCAGGGAAGGACAAGGTCATCCCCTTCTTCTTGGCCGACCGACTTGAGGAACAAGGCGCCACCCACGTCTCCGCTGACGTCTTCGAGGAGAAGGTCGTGGTTGACGACCGGCTGGTGACCGGCCAGAACCCGGCCTCGGCCGCCGGCGTGGCCAAGGAGATGGAGAAGCTCTTCGCAGCGGTCATCCACCAGGAAAAAGCCGAGGAACAGCACGACGCGGAGGCTCTGCGCGCCGAGAAGGACGCCGAGAAAGACGCCAAGAAGGCTGCCGCAGAAGCGGAGCACTAACACCAAGATCGCACTGAAACTGGTGGCCACCCCGGCAAAGGGGTGGCCGCCAGTTGTCGTATGTGCGCCGGCAGCTACACTGTCTAACGCATCCCCGGCCTGCTTCGGGCCGGAAGTGTCAAGTTGCGTTCTAAGAGTTTCTCGAGCCATTGTCAGAAAAGAAGAATCAAGCCCTACTCTGACAGTCATTGGGCTACCTTTCTGACGTCAGGATGGGGTGTTCTCTAACTGGACGTGAACTCGGCACACGAAACAAGGCTTCCGGACTTGAAGCTTCCGGCTGCTCACGGGGCCGTTCGCCACAACTTTGATCTGACCGGTCCTACACGGTTGTTCAGAAAGCTCGAAGAGTTCGAAATCGGATATGCACCCGTACCAATAATCGCCGCGGTGGCCACGGACTTGGCGGCCATGGCCGATAGGGGAGCGATTCACATCGGCCTGGCGTCGCGCAGGTACTGGCATGTGGTCGCCGTGCTGACCATTGTTACGCGCCAGGAGGGCTTTCGGAGCACCCTGCCGGTGCGCGTTACCCGGTCGGCCCCCGTGTTCCGGCTTGAGGTCTTTTGCGCCCTTTTGCAGGCCTTGCGTTGCTTGGCCGGGGAGATTCCTTCCGCGGGAGTTCGCTAATGAAGCTTGAGACTGGCCCTGGGAGTCCTCTCCCATGAGGGCCGGGGGCAACACTGGCGAATTGCTGACCTAAGTGCAGGATCTCCGCAAGTCTCCTCGTCTGCAGGAAGAATTATGGGACGACCTTGACTTGTTGCTATCACAGGAAATAAGTTGTTGTGTGATCAACGGTGACCTGGATCATATGTGTGACTCATTGCCCCAGTGGCTAGGCTGAAAGTGAAGCACCTCGCGGTCTTGGCACCATCCCTTGAATGGAGACAACATGGAACGCGATCTTGTAGATAATTCCCTGGAGAAGGTGAGTCCGGAGCGTCTGCGTAAAGTGGTGCGGGCCTCTTTTGCGGGGACGGTGGTGGAGTGGTTCGACTTTGCCATCTACGGCTACATGGCAACCCACATTGCCGCGACCTTCTTTTCATCCACGGATCCGGTAACGGGTCTGCTGGAGACATTCGCTGTGTTCGCTGTCGCGTTCGCGCTGCGGCCCTTGGGCGGGATCTTTTTCGGCCGCCTGGGCGACCGTCTTGGACGTAAAAAGATCCTGGTGCTGACTGTCCTGCTGATGTCCGGGTCTACGGCCGCAATCGGGCTCATTCCAAGCCACGAGACGATCGGCATCTGGGCCGCCGTCCTGCTGGTGCTTGCCCGGTGTTTACAGGGCTTTTCCGCCGGCGGGGAATACGCGGGCGCTACCATCTACGTCGTCGAGCACAGCCCCGACAGGCACAGGGCACGTTACTCGTCCGCCATGTCCGCGGCGACGTTCTCCTCGTTCGCCCTCGCCGCTGGACTCGGAGCGCTGCTCAGCTTCATCCTGCCCCCCGAGGCCATGGGCGATTGGGGCTGGCGCATCCTCTTTCTGCTGTCAGTGCCGATGGGCCTGATCGCCTTCTACATTCGCGCCAAACTCCACGAGTCCCCCGAGTTCCAGGCGATGATCGATGATTCCGCCGCCCGGCCCGCCCCGTCTTTGGGAGTCGTCTTCCGCACCCAGTGGCCCGCGATGCTGCGCCTGGGCGGGTTCGTGATGCTCACGGCGCTCTCCTTTTACATTTACTCCACGTACATGTCGACCTTCCTGATCAAGGTGGTCGGCCTGCCCGCGCACCTTGCCCTGTTCTCGAGCTTGATTTCGCTGACCATGGCGACGGCGCTGGCTCCCGTGATGGGCCGTGTCTCGGATCGCATAGGGCGCCGCCGCACCATGCAGACCGCCGCCGGCCTCCTGGCCATTCTCACCATTCCGGCGTACATGATCGCCGAGCAGGGAACGTTCGCAACCGCGGTTGTCAGCCAACTGCTCATTGGACTCGGTGCCGTGACCGCTAATGTGGTGACCTCGGTCCTGATGTCGGAAATGTTCTCGACCGATGTGCGCTTCGCGGCATCAGGCGCGTGTTACAACATCACCTACGCGGTATTCGGCGGTACCGCACCCTTCCTGGCAACGTGGCTTGTCGCGGGAACCGGATACTCGCTCTCCCCGGCGATCTACGTCTCAGCCATCGCCGTGGCATCATTCCTCGTCGCGACCTTCCTCATATCTGAGACCGCAGGACGGCCTCTGCGCCGGTACCACGACGACGCCGTGCCAGCAGAGCCTGCGCGCGCCGTGGCCTCAAAAGCGGTGCGCGGGGCCTGAGGTTCCAAGGCAAGTAAAATGGTCGGCCGCTGTCCGGACCTGTGCAGGTCCGGACAGCCGCTGGCCATGCCGCGGCTGATCGCGATGGCACAGATCCGCCGGGGGATGAAAGGAAGGTTCTTCGTTCTGCATCTCGCTGCCGAATGGGGACATCCAACCCGAACTCCCGCATGGGGTCTTCTTTCAGGACACGCGCATCCTGTCCCGCTGGAGCCTGACCGTCAACGGCCAGCTGTTGGAGCCGTTGGCGGCGGAAACGAAGGAACCCTATCGGGCGTTGTTTGTCGGCCGTGTTGCCCGTTCTAACGGGTATGTGGACAGCCCGCTGCTTGTGGAGCGCCTGCGCGAGGTGGGTGTCGGCATCACGGAGGAGATTACGGTACGGAACTACTCGCTGGATCCTGTCGAATGCGTGGTCTCCCTCAGCGTCGAAGCGGATTTTGCCGATACGTTCGAGGTCAAGGAGGCGCGCATCCAGCGGCACTGGGACGAAACCCGGCAGCCGGACGCGGGCTCATTAAAGATCAACGCTGCGTGGAAGGGTGTTCGCAAGGGCATCATTTTCAACGCCGGCGGCGCCGCCGACGTCGGTGCGGACGCCCTGACATATCGCACAGTTGTCCCGCCGCACGGCCACTGGAGCACCGTGCTGAGCGTGATGCCTGCCGTGGACGGAAGCGGCCCGGCTGCACCGTTTGTTCATCCGGCACCGGGAGATATGTCTCCGCGGGACCGGCGCCGGATGGAGTGGGTGGCGAGGATTCCGGTGCTGCAGATGGGCAACGGTTCCATCGAACTGACCCTGCAGCGCAGCTACGACGATCTGGGCGCGGGGCCGGGACTACGGGGACCGCGACGGCGATGGCTTCGTCGAATATGGCCGCCTGAATGATCGGGGGCTGATCAACCAGGGGTGGAAGGATTCCTGGGACGGGATCAACTTCGCGGACGGCACCCTGGCGGAATCGCCGATCGCCCTGTGCGAGGTCCAAGCCTACGTCTACGCAGCGTACATGGCGCGTGCCTGGATGGCCTACGACGCCGGCGACGAGCTCACCGACCGGGCGGCGCAGCTGAAAAAACGGTTCAACGAATAGTTCTGGCTGCCCGATCGCGGGTACTACGCGATCGCGTTGGATAAGGATAAGCGCCCGGTGGATGCCTGCGCCTCTAATATGGGCCACTGCCTCTGGTTCGGTCTCGTGGATGAGGACAAGGCGCCCCTGGTAGCCGAGAAGTCGATGTCCCCGCAGATGTTCTCCGGCTGGCGCGTTCGCACCCGGGCTTCCGACATGGGGGCTTACACCCTGCGAGCTACCATAACGGCTCGGTGTGGCCGCACGACAACGCCATTATTGCGGCCGGCCTGGTGCGCTACGGTTTCGTGGAAGAAGCGCAGCGGATCGCCACGGCCCTGCTGGAGGCCGCTCAGTACTCGGACGGCCGGCTGCCCGAGCTGTTCTGCGGCTTTGACCGGGAACGGTTCAGCCAGCCCGTGCCGTACCCGACGGCGTGTTCGCCGCAGGCCTGGGCCGCGACCGCGCCGATCCTGCTGGTGACAAGCCTGATGCGCTACGACGCGCATGTATCCCGGGGTGGTCTGTGGCTGGACCCGGTACTGCCGGAGGCCTACGGCGACCTGCACATCACCAACGCCCCCATGGCCGGCGGCCGGATTACCATCGACATTTCCGGTTCCACCACCTCCGTCCAAGGGCAGCCCGAGGGCATGGTGCTCCACCGCGGGCACCGGCCGTGGATGACCGAACTGGTGGAACAGGCCACGCTGCGCAAGGAAGCATAGCGGAACGAGCAGGCCCGACAGCCCTCTTCGGCAACCTCGGCATGCCACCTCCTGCTCACCCAAGCGGGGAAGAGGTGCAGCAGCAAACCCGCTGAACCGGTAGATGACGGGGTGCATTCATGGATCAGGCGGTGTCAGCGCCACTGCTTGAGGGTGGTGAGGACCTCGCCGTTAGGTGGTCTACCCGATAAGGGAACCTGCCTTAGTAAAGTCATCGGCACGGCGGGAGCTCTCTGGTGTTCAGGGA
>NZ_KI914936.1:0-578 GCF_000520575.1 Arthrobacter sp. I3 | reverse complement strand
TCCCGCCGTGCCGATGGTGTTGTGGTGCGGGTTCGTCCCTGTCAGTCCGTGCGGACCGTGCTGGGGTCCACGTTCCGGGCGGCAAAGATGAGCAGGCCGGAGGCCAGGATGGGGAGGACTCCCCACCATAGGGTGGCGGTGATCCAGCCGGAGCCGGCGGCGAGGGTGGCGGTGATCAGCAGGCCGCCGATGATCGCTCCGACTTGGCCGGAGGCGTTGATGATGGAGGCGCCGGTTGCCCGGGTGTGGACGGGGAAGCCTTCGCCGGTGAAGAACAGCAGGGCGGAGAAGGGGCCGATGAGGAAGAACAGCCCGGCGCTGTTCAGCCCGATGATGAGCGGGAAGTTCCCGTTCGGGGCCTGGAGCATGGTGAAGAAGGAGACGGCGCACAGGATCCAGCCGATCCCGATCGCGTTGCGGCGCCCGATCCGGTCGCCGAGCCAGCCGTGGAACAGGTAGCCGGCGAAGGCCGAGGCGTTGGAGATGATGAGTACCAGCAGCGCGTTGTCGAACTCGATGTTCTTACCGTCCGGTGCGGTAAGCAGCGACGTGCCGAGGATCGCGAATGCAAGGACGCC
>NZ_KI914935.1:23641-36647 GCF_000520575.1 Arthrobacter sp. I3 | reverse complement strand
GCGGCCGGGTGTCAGGCGCCGGGGTGCCCGCCGCGGGAACTCCGGCGCTCCCGGGCTCCCGGCCCTCGGAGCCGCGCACTTCGCTCATGGCCCCACTGTAGCGAGCCGGCCGACACCATGGTGCGGAGCCCGCCGCCGCCGGCGGCCCGGCGCGAAGTTGCCGGCGTCAGGGTGACGGCGTCAGGGTGCCGGCGGCGTTGACGGCGTCACGGTGCCGGCGGCGCCGTCGACCGTAATGCTGTGGCCCGTGGCGATCCTCGACGTCGCGTCGGGGACCCCCACCACTGCGGGGATCCCGTATTCCCGGGCGACGACGGCGCCGTGGGAGTTGGGCCCGCCCATTTCCATCACGAGGCCGCCGGCCGTCAGGAACAACGGTGTCCAGCCCGGATCGGTGGACGGCGCCACGAGGATCTCGCCCGGTTCCAGGTGCGCACCCTGGGGGTCCAGGATCACCCGGGCCCGGGCCGTGATGGTGCCGGCCGAAGCCGGCGTGCCGGAGAGCCGCCCCGCGCCGCCGTCAGAACCCGCCGGCCCCCTTCCGCCGGCTGTGGTCTGCACCGCAGTGGTCTGCACCGCCTCGGGCTCGGTGCCGTCCGAGAGCAGCACGCGGGGAATGTGCCGGCGGCCCAGTTCGGCCGCGTACGCCTCCCGGCGCCGTGCCACGAGCCCCTGCAGCGCGGCGCCGCCGAGCCCCCGGTGCGCGTCAGCCAGGTCGAGGAAGAAGATATCGTCGGCCGCATCGAGAGCCCCGGCCGAGGCGAGTTCGGCCCCGACGGCTGCGAGCTGCCGCCGGACGGCGCCGAGCGCTTCCACGAGGTGGTACTTGGGCAGCTCCCGCAGCCCGACGAACATCCGGGTCCGCCGCAGCGCGGCCCGCGCGAGTGCACCGCGAAGGCGGCTGCGCTGCGCCGCCGCTGCCACCAGCCGGGCCACCTGTGCCTCCGCCTCGCGGGCCGCCTTGCCGAACTGCCGGTCCGGGGCGAGCGCGGGATCATCCATGCGCAGATAGTTGGCCAGGACCCCGAGGATGTGGGTCGGGTCATCAGACCAGCGGGGCATGCCGACGTCGATCTCCGCCACGGCGCGGTGTCCGTACCGGCCCAGGAAGTCCCGCAGCCCGGATTGCACGACGCCGGGCAGGTCCCCCGCCCGGTAACGCCGGGCTATCTCGGGCAATGCGGCTTCCCCGAACACCGCCGCCGACGCCGGGTCGTTGCGGATGGCAGTAGCCAGCGACCACAGGTCCAGGTCCATTTCGGTGGTCACGTTGTTGGGCAGCCCCCGCAGGACTTCCTGCAGCGCCCCGTTCCCCGGTTTCCCGGCGAGTTTTCCGGCCACGGCCAGCAAGGCGAACCCCAGGGCGGGCAGCGGCAGGATCGCGGGAACCACGGGAAAGACATGCTGGCCAAGGATCCGCTCGACGTGGTCCAGGCGCTCCGTGGCGGTGGCGCCGGCGGGCACCGCGAGTGCCGCGCGGAGCTGTTCGCCCACACGGTCTGCCCGGCGCAGTGCCGCCTCGGGCCGGATGAGGCCGCGGATCAAGGTCTCCGGGACCTTCGCCCGCGCCGCCACCGGGGCGACGTGGCGCAGGAGCCCCCACGGCCTTGTTGTGGTCACGGAGAACCGGGGATCGGCGAAAAGGTTGCGCAGCACGGTGGCCGAACGCGCCTCCATGACGTCAAACACGCGGGGGACAATGGCGCGCCCGGTCTGGCTCCGGAGAACCGGCGTGAGATCGAAGAAAATCCGCTGGCCTGCCTCCGCGTACGGCGCGGGCCCGTCACGGGGCACCGGCACCGGGAAATGCGCCGCCCCCGCAACCGAAGACGCAATCAGCCGGATGCCGGCGAGTCCCATCGGGGTGAGGGGCCGGGTCAGCCCCTGGGCCAGGCTGAAACACAAATACACGCGCGGCGTCGGCCCGGAGGGAGGCCGGTCCGGCATCGGATAGAGGGTGGTGATGGGCCTGGACTGAGTCAGCCACACGGCACCGTCCCGGCCGATGGCCCATTCGAGGTCCTGCGGCGAGCCGAAGTGCACCTCCGCGCGGCGGCCCAGGAGCTCCAGTGCCGCCAGTTGGGCGTCGTCCAGGCTAGGCGCCAGCCCGGCGTCAGGTTGCGCCACCCGCTCGGTGCCGCCGCCGGGCAGGGGACGAATGATGATGCCCTTGTCCCCAATTCGCCGCTCAAGGATCCGTCCCGTGGTGCCGTCGAGCACGAAGTGGTCAGGGTTGACCGCCCCGGACACCACGGCCTCCCCCAGCCCCGGGCTGGCGTCGATGACGGCCTCGTGCCGCCGGCCGGTCACGGGATTGGCTGTGAACAGCACCCCGGCCACGGCCGCGTCCACCATGCGCTGGACAACCACGGCGAGGGACACCGCCGAGGGCTCAATCCCCTGCACCGCGCGGTAGGTCACCGCGCGGTCTGTCCACAGCGAGGCCCAGCACCGGCGGACGGCAGCCAGCACGGCATCCGCACCCACCACGCTCAGGAAAGTGTCCTGCTGGCCGGCGAAGCTGGCAAACGGCAGGTCTTCGGCGGTCGCGGAGGACCGCACGGCGACCGCCGTGCCGGTGCCCAGCGCCGCATAGGCGGCGCGCACGGCGGCGTCGATGCCGGCGGGGACATCGGCGTCGAGCACCAGCGCGCGGGCCTTCGCCGCGAGCGCCGCCAGCCCCGCCAGGTCGTCGGGGGCTGTTGCGGCGAGGGCGCGGTGCACGTCCGCCAGCGCCGGGGATGCCGTGGCGTCCAGATACGCACTGGTGGTCAGGCAGAAGCCGGCGGGCACCGGTAGGCCGGCGCGTGCCAGTTCGCCCAGGTTCGCCGCCTTCCCGCCGACGGTGGCCAGCATGTCCGGGCCAAGGCGTTCAAGGGCCAGGACCGGCCCGCCCTCGGCAGGGTCCGGCGTCCCGGGGTGCTCCATCCGTTAACCGTCCTTCCGACGCCGGGCCCGTCGCCTTCTAGGAGTCGCCGAGCATCGGGCCGAAGCTGGCTCTGTCCGCCAGCCGCGGGTCGTCGCGGTCCGGCACCACCATCACCGGGCCCTTGGCGTGGTGGAGGACGCCGTCGGACGTGGAGCCCAGCAGCATCCCGGTGAATCCGCCGCGCCCTCGGGTGCCGACCACCACGAGCTCCACGTGCCGGCTGGCGTCGACGAGGATGTCGACGGGCGAGCCGTCCACGAGCTGAGTCTCCACCTGCAGGGCAGGGAAGTAGCTCCGCAGCCAGGCCACGCCGGCGTCGAGCTGTACCTTGATGTCGGCGAACAGTGCGTCGCGGTCCATCGGGGTGGGCACCCATGCCAGCGAGCCGGTGTACTGCGGCACCGCGCACACCACGCGGAGCCGGGCGGAGAGCCGCTCGGCCTGCGCTGCGGCCTCCAGCACGGCGACGCGGGCCTGCTCGGAACCGTCGACGCCGACGACCACGACGTTCTCCACCGGCTGGCTGCCCGACCTGGCACGTTCGGCGAGGACGTGCTTGTCGTCTGTGGTTTCGCCCAGGCGGTCCGCGCAGATCAGTGGCACGGTCACGGTGGGGCACTTCGAGTGGGCGGGCAGCGCGCTGCTGACGGAGCCGAGCAGCCGGCCCACGAAGCCACCGCGGCCGCGGGTGCCGAAGACCAGAAGCTCCGCGGTTTCGCTGATTTCCAGCAGCACGCCGGACGCGTCCCCGTTTTCGACGGACGCGTCGACGTCGATGTTGTAGAAGGCGATCTTGTCCATGGCGTGCTTGAGGATGGCTTCGGCGCCCTCGCGGATCACGGAGTCGTCCACCGTGGCGTAGCCGCCGTCGAGCCCGGAAGCGGCAAAGATCGGCACGGAATAGGCGGTCACGATGTGCAGCGGGCGGCGACGGCGTTCCGCCTCACGGGCCGCCCACACCAGGGCGCAGTGGCTGTGGTCCGAGCCGTCCACTCCCACGACGATTCCGCGGGGCGGCGCCGGCTCGCCACCGGTCTCCCATGCCGGGTCCGGATGCACCTGTTCACGGCCCATAGGGTCCGCCTCCTCGCGATTCTTGCCTGATGTTGCGGCTATTCTGCCAGAAGTACTGCCGCCCGGCGTCCACCGGCGAGGCGACCCGGAATCTGCGTGCAGGAACCCCTGATTTTCCTCACTATTCTCGGTTAATTGCGAACATTCAAGACGGCGGCAAGGCGTCCCCGGCCGCCCGCGGCGGAAGGATTTACGCAGAGTTAACACGCCGTTTCCCGGCCCGGAAATTCAGGCTTTTGAGCCGGTTTCCGCTGGAGCGGGGGCACGGAAACCGCCGGAATCCGGCACCACAGCCAATGTCCTACCTCCCCTATCCACGGGCGGGAATCTTAGGTATCCTTCGAGGCATTGCTGAACCGAGACTGGTGTTCCAGAAAGCAGCCGCTGGGGCTGTGGAACCAGGCACGGGTTGGCGTCCGGGGTTTCCCCCGCGACTCGCACCATTTCAAGGAGGTACCCTGCAGTGTCGAGCATGCCTTTGTACGGCGGGATTGAGCGGACCACCGCCGTAGTCATCGGGACGGGGCTCTCCGGCCTGGCTGTGGCCAGTGAGCTCCAGCGCCGGGGCGTTGCGTCCATCATTGTGGACGGGCTCGACCTCCTGGGTGCCGGCCATCCGGCCAACACCTCCTCGCTTCAGCGCTGCGACGCGGCGGACGCCGCCAGCCTGAGGGAGCGCAACGAAATCCTGCGGCACCTGCGCAACTACGCCGCAAGCCACAAGCTCGACGTGCGGAACAACATCCGGGCCCTGCAGCTGGACCTCCTGGAGGCCGGCACGGACGGCTCACCCACCGAGAAGTGGGCCGTCCAGACCCCTGGCGGCGTCCTGCTGGCCGACCACCTTGTCCTGACCCGCTGCGCCCACAGCCAGCTGCGCCGCATGCTCTCGGAGCTTGGCATGGCAGCCGGGCAGAACCTCATGGCGGCAATGCATGCTCTGGGAATGTACCTCGTGGGGGTGGGCGAGCTCATTACCCCGACGCCCAAGGAAGTCCTGCGCCAGGCCAAGGTGGTGGGACAGGCAATCTCGGCCAAGGTCCACCCGAACGGGATCCCCGCGCTGCTGCCCGGCGGATTTGCCCTGGCCGCCCCCGCCTAGCAGCGCTTTGGCCGCGTTGCCGGAGTCAGGTTGGCTTGTTTCAGCCTTCGGTGTCGCCGCCCTCGTCCGGGGTGAGGCGGCGTTTCGCCATCAGGCCCAGGGCCACCAGGATGCCGACCCCGACGGCGACGAAGACCATGACGCTCCAGGGAAACTGCTGCGACCCGGCCGGTGCAGGGGCTGGCGCGGGCGTGGTCCCCGGCTGGGCGGTGCCCATCGTGGGGACGCCGGCAGCCGCCGTCGTGCCTGCCGCAGCCGCCGTCGCTGTGAAGGTGAAGCTGCCCTCGATCGGGTGGCCGTCGGAACTGGCCACCCGCCAGTGCACGGTGTACGGCCCCGCGGGGGCGCCGGACTTCAGCTTCTGCGCAGCGACGTTGTCCACGATTTCCACGGGACCGTCCGACCAGTTGGCGCCGGCGGCGTCGTTGACCACGATCTGCGACCCCAGGGCAAGCGGATTGTGGTTGAACGTGACCGAGACCTGCTCCGGCGGTGCCGCGACGGTTGCTCCGGCAGCCGGGCTGGTGGACTCCGCGGTATCGTGCGCCGACGCCGGGCTCACTGCTCCCAGCAGGACGGCCACAAGGACGACGGCGCCCAGCAGGGCACTGCGAAGCTGGCGGATACGGCGCATGGGCAGGCTACTCCTAGTGTTGGCTTCCTTACAGACTAGGCGAAAACGCAGGGTTGGCCCTCGGGCGCCAAATAAGATATATGCAACACCCATCACTCCCGGAGGACTAATGCAAGACCTAATGCTCAAGCAGGGCTCGGCACTCGACCGGTATTTCAAGATATCCGAGCGGGGGTCGAACGTCTCGCGCGAGATCCGCGGAGGGTTCGCCACGTTCTTCGCCATGAGCTACATCGTGGTGCTGAATCCGCTGATCCTCTCCGGGCCGGACTCCTCGGGCGCCACGCTGGGCTTCCCCGCCGTCGCCGCCGTCACCGCGTTCGTGGCCGGCATCCTGACCATCCTCATGGGCGCGTGGGCCAAGCATCCCTTCGCCCTCGCCACCGGGCTCGGCGTCAACGCGTTCGTCGCCGTCACAGTGGCCACGAACCCCGGCCTGACCTGGCCGGACATGATGGGCCTGGTGATGCTCTCGGGCATCACCATGCTGATCCTGGTCCTCACCGGCTTCCGGACGGCCGTGTTCAAGGCCGTACCCGAGGGGCTGAAGACCGCGATCGTGGTGGGCATCGGCCTGTTCATCGCCCTGATCGGTCTCGTCAACGCGGGCTTCGTGCGCCGCGTCCCCGATGTCGCCGGCACCACCGTCCCTGTCGGCCTGGGCTTCGACGGCAAGCTCCTGGGCTGGCCGACCTTCGTGTTCGTCTTCGGCCTGATCCTGACCATCGCGCTGGTGGTCCGCAAGGTCAAGGGCGCCATCCTGATCGGCATCGTGGCCTCGACCATCCTGTCCGTGATCCTGGAATCCATCCTGCACATCGGGCCCAGCTTTGACGGCAAGACCCACAACCCGCAGGGCTGGTCCCTCGTGGCACCGCAGTTCTCCGAGTGGACGGCCCCGGACCTGTCCCTGATCGGCAAGGCCAACCCCTTCGGCGCCTTTGAACACCTCGGCTTCGTCGCGGCGACCCTGCTGGCGTTCGTGATCCTGCTCAGCATCTTCTTCGACGCCATGGGCACGATGGTGGGACTGGCCACCGAGGCCGGCACCATCGACAAGGACGGCAACATCCCCGACGTCGACCGCGTGCTGCAGGTGGACGCCCTGGGCGCGATCATCGGCGGCGGCGCCTCCGTCTCCTCGAACCAGATCTACGTCGAGTCCGGCGCCGGCATCGGCGAAGGCGCACGCACCGGCCTGGCCTCCGTCGTCACCGGCCTGCTGTTCCTCGTGGCGATGTTCTTCACCCCGCTGATCAACCTCGTGCCGTTCGAGGCCGTGGCCCCCGCCCTCGTGGTCGTCGGCTTCATGATGGTCTCCCAGGTGGGCAAGATCGACTGGCAGGACTGGGGTATCGCGATTCCGGCCTTCCTGACCTTCACCCTCATGCCGTTCACGTACTCGATCGCCAACGGCCTGGGCGCTGGCTTCATCAGCTTCGTGCTGATCCGCCTGTTCGAGGGCCGGGCCCGCGAGGTGCACCCGCTCATGTGGGCCGTGGCGTCCGCGTTCCTGCTCTTCTTCGCGATCGGCCCGATCGAGGCCGCCCTGGGGATCCACTAACGCAGCCCCGCCCGCGGTCACGCCCGCCGGGTGGGCCACGCCCACCCGGCGTGGCCCACCCGGCGGCGTTTAAGCTCAGTTTCCGGGATTCCGGACAGTCCGACGGCGGCCCGGCTGGCTTTCCGGCCCGGGCTGCGGTGAGCTGGGGGCATGGTTTCTCCCGCGCTCCCCGTTGATGTCCCGCCCCAGCCCTGGACCGGCAGGTTCGACGGCGACGGCGACGAACACCGGCGTTGGTGGCAGGCGGTGACCCCCTACGCTCCCGGCACGGTTCCGGCGGGTGTCCCTGCTGGGCGCCCCGCCGTCATCCTCGGCTTCGGCAGCGACGCCGGGGTGCGTCGCAACAAGGGACGGACCGGCGCCGCGGCCGCCCCCGCGGCCATCCGGGCCGCGCTCGGCCCGCTCGCGTTCCACCTGACGCGGCCCGTGCACGACGCCGGCGACGTCACCGTGGCCGGGGACGCGCTCGAGGCAGGACAGGCCCGCGCCGGGCTCGCGATCACCAGTCTGCTCGACGCCGGCGGGCTTCCCGTGGTGCTCGGCGGCGGGCACGAGACCGCCTTTGCCAGCTATCTCGGCGTGGCCGGGTCGGCGGCCGTGCGCGAGGGCCTGAGCGTCGGCGTGCTGAACCTCGATGCCCACTTCGACCTCCGCGATGAGCCGGTGCCCAGCTCCGGCACGCCGTTTCTCCAGATGGCCCGCGCCGAAGCAGCCGCCGGCCGCGAACTGCGCTACGCCGTCGTCGGGATTTCCGAGCCGAACAACACCCGTACGCTGTTCCGGACGGCAGACGAGCTCGGCGTGGACTACCTGCTGGACGAGGACTGCTCGGCGGACGCCGCGCACGCGTTTGTGGCAGCCTTCCTGGCACAGGTGGACGCGGTGTACCTGACCATCGACCTGGACGTGCTGCCGGCCTCCGCGGCCCCCGGGGTGAGCGCTCCCGCGGCCTTTGGTGTGCCGCTGCCGGTGATCAGCGCCGTGTGCCGCCAGGTGGCCGCGAGCGGGAAGCTCCTGCATCTGGATATCGCCGAGCTGAACCCGGAGTTCGACATCGACGGCCGCACCGCCAAAGTGGCCGCCCGGCTGGTCAATACGCTGCTGGGATAGGCGGGGCGGCGGGAACGGTCAGCCGCCGCCTCAGATGGGCGTTTTCGGCGCCTTGCCCTCGTCGCCATGTTGCTGCACAGCCTTCCGTTCGCGCAGCCGGTCCAGCCGGTTCATGACGGGAGCCGTTGTCGCCCCATGCAGCACGATGGACATCCCCACCACCAGGCCGATGAACGCCCACAATTCCTCGGCCTGGGCTCCAAAGTCGCCCTTGCTGAGCGCGTATGCGAGATAGTAGAGCGAGCCGATGCCGCGGATGCCGAAAAAGGCGATGGCGATCCGTTCCCGCGGGCCGGTCTTACCCCGGGCGAGGCCGGTCCAGCCCGCCAGCGGACGGACGAGCAGCAGGAACGCCAGCGCCACCAGAACCTCCGCCCAGCCAATGCCGGCCAGCAGGCCTCGTGCAATCGCGCCGCCCAGCAGCACCAGGATGACCACCGTCATGAGACGTTCGAGCTGCTCCACATAGGCGTGCATGACACGGTGAAACCCATGCGTGCGTTCAGCGGCCCGAATGGTCACGGCGCATACAAAGACGGCGATGAACCCGTAGCCTTCCAGCATTTCCGTCACCCCGTACGCGAGGAACGTCGCCGCCAGCGCCACGAAGCCCTCCGAGTGGTTGGACAGCCGGATGCTGTCGCGGGCGGAGAAGAACAGCTGGCTCAACGCTTTCCCGGCCAGCCAGCCGACGAGTAGCCCCATGCCGATCCGCCACAGGACATCGGTGAGGAACCAGGGCCAAAACCACTCGGACGGCGCCGACCCGGACAGGCTGATGGCGATGGCCAGGTAGACAAACGGAAAGGCCAGCCCGTCATTCAGGCCTGCCTCGGAGGTGAGGCCGAAACGGATCTCGTCTTCGCCACGCTCGGTTTCGTGCTCGTCGTCGGCGGGCTCGCCCACCTGCACTTCAGAGGCCAGCACCGGGTCGGTTGGGGCGAGCGCGGCTGCGACCAGCAGTGCCGCTCCGAGCCCCAGCCCCAGCGCCCAGAGCCCCAGCAGGGTCAGTGCAACAATGCAGACCGGCATGGCGATCCCCAGCATCCGCCAGGTGGTGGACCATTCGCGTCGTCCCACGGGACGGTCGAGTGCGAGGCCCGCGCCCATCAGGGAGATGATGACGCAGACTTCCGTCACGTGGGTGGTGAACTCCCCATATTGCAGTGGATCTGGGGCCGGCAGGCCGGGGATGAATGTGAAGGCGAGTATGCCGGCGGCCAGGAAGACCATCGGCATGGACAGCGGCGCGTTTCGCAGCAGCTTGGGCAGGAGTGCGGCGGCGAAAACGGCCATGCCTGCCGCGGCAAAAACGATGCTGGGAGCCTCAAACACTGCGTGGTCCTCCTGCCCGGGCCCGGATGCCCGGGGGATGAGTCGGGGCCCCGTCCCTGTGGAACGGCGCCCCTCACCCAACGATACGCGTGAACGCGTAAAACCCGGCCAGCTTAGCTGCGGCGGACCTGCACGCCGTCGGACTGCAGGAAAAGCTGCGTTTCGGACGGCCCCACGGGGACCAACCAGAGCACATTTCCGCTCACTGAGACCTCTTCGACCTCACCGGCCGCAATGACCTGAGCGTGCTTGACGATTTCGACCCGTTCGCCGACCCGGAGGCCGCTCCAGTCGGAAACCGTAGCTGCGGATGCAAGGCGCCTGGACAGTACCGTGCCGCGTGCTTTCATAGAACTCTTACCCCTTTGTATGTGTTCTTGGCCACAACTTCGTTGGTGTGGACTCTCCATTTGTACTACAGTTCCCGGGCCCCCGCCGTCCGTGTCGCAAAAGATTTCGGGGGCGCCGGGAATTATTCAGCTGCCGTGCATATTGTTTCTTCTCAGGCGAGATTTCCGACGGCGGATTCGGCCGCCGCCCGGACCTTGCCCGAGGCCACGAGGGCATCCGCCGCTTCGAGCTCCGGTGACAGGAACCTGTCGGTGCCCGGACCGTCGACGACGTCGCGCAGCGCGGCGATCACGGCCGCGCCCGCAGGTCCCGGCGTGAGTTCGCCGCCGGAGAGCTGGGTGCGGATGTCCAGCGCCCGGGCCGAGGTCACCAGTTCGATCGCCAGGACCCGGCGCAGGTTCTCCACCGCGCGGCGGAGCTTGCGGGCCGCGTGCCAGCCCATGGAGACGTGGTCCTCCTGCATCGCCGAGCTCGGGATCGAGTCCACCGACGCCGGGACGGCCAGCCGCTTGTTGTCCGAGACCAGGCCGGCCTGCGTGTACTGGGCGATCATGAGGCCGGAGTCGACGCCGGGGTCCGAGGCCAGGAAGGCGGGCAGCCCGTGCGAGCGGGCCGGGTCCAGCATCCGGTCGGTCCGGCGCTCGGCGATGGAGCTCAGGTCCGCGACGGCGATCGCCAGGAAGTCCAGCACGTAGGCCACCGGGGCGCCGTGGAAGTTGCCGTTGGAGCTGACCCGGCCGTCGAGCAGGACCACCGGGTTGTCGATCGCGGCGGCCAGTTCGCGGGAGGCGACCAGGGCGGCATGGTCCACGGTGTCGCGGACGGCGCCGGCCACCTGGGGTGCGCAGCGCAGCGAGTAGGCGTCCTGGACCTTGGTGTCGTTGATCCGGTGCGAGGCCACGATCGGGGAGTTGGACAGCACACGGAGCATGTTGTCCGCGGCGGCGGCCTGGCCCGGGTGCGGGCGCAGCGCCGCGTGCAGCTCCGGCAGGAACACCTGGTCGGTGCCGAGCAGCGCCTCGACGCTGAGCGCGGCGGTGATGTCCGCCGTCGTAAGCAGCTGGCGGATGTCCGCGATGGCCATCAGCAGCATGCCGAGCATGCCCTCGGTGCCGTTGACGAGGGCCAGGCCCTCCTTTTCGGCCAGCGTGACGGGTTCGATGCCGTGCGCGGCGAGGAGCTCGGCGACCGGGCGGGCATCCTTGCTCCCGTACAGCGTGCCGTCGGGGCCGGTCGCCTCGCCTTCGCCCATCAGGACCAGGGCGCAGTGGGACAGCGGCGCGAGGTCGCCCGAGCAGCCGAGGGAGCCGAATTCGCGGACCACCGGGGTGATGCCGGCGTTGAGCACGTCCACCATGGTCTGCAGCACCACCGGGCGGACGCCGGTGCGGCCGGAGGCCAGGGTCTTGGCGCGCAGGAACATGATGCCGCGGACCACATCGCGTTCCACGGCCGGGCCCATGCCGGCGGCGTGGCTGCGGATCAGGGATTTCTGCAGCTGGGTGCGCAGCTCGTTGGGGATGTGCCGGTTGGCCAGCGCCCCGAAGCCGGTGGAGATCCCGTAGGCCGGGACCTCGCTGTGTGCGAGATCGTCGATGTGGGCGCGGACCTTGGCGACGGCGTCCAGGGCGTCCTGGGCGATGGTGACGTGGGCGTCGTGGCGGGCGACGGCGACGACGTCCTCGGGGGTGACACCGCTGGAGCCGAGGGTGACGGTGAGCGGTTCGTGGGTTGTAACAGTCATTGTGAAGTCCTACTTCTTTTCGTTCATCGGGATGCGGACGCCGCGTTCCTTGGCGACTTCGACGGCGCGGTCGTAGCCGGCGTCGGCGTGGCGGATGACGCCCATGCCGGGATCGTTGGTCAGGAGGCGCGCGAGCTTTTCCGCGGCGAGGTCGGTGCCGTCGGCAACGGAGACCTGGCCGGCGTGGATGGAGCGGCCGATGCCGACCCCGCCGCCGTGGTGGATGGAAACCCAGGTGGCGCCGGAGGCCGTGTTGAGAAGGGCGTTGAGCAGCGGCCAGTCGGCGATCGCGTCGGAGCCGTCGGCCATGGCCTCGGTCTCGCGGTACGGGGAGGCGACGGAGCCGGAGTCGAGGTGGTCGCGGCCGATCACGATGGGCGCCTTGACCTTGCCCTCCTTGACGAGCTGGTTGAACAGCAGGCCGGCCTGGGCGCGTTCGCCATAGCCGAGCCAGCAGATGCGGGCCGGCAGGCCTTCGAACTCGACCCGTTCGGCGGCGGCATCGAGCCAGCGGTGCAGGTGCTTGTTCTCGGGGAAGAGCTCTTTGATGGCCTTGTCCGTGACTGCGATGTCCTCGGGGTCGCCGGAGAGGGCCACCCAGCGGAACGGGCCGAGGCCCTCGCAGAACAGCGGCCGGATGTAGGCCGGGACGAAGCCGGGGAATTCGAAGGCGCGGTTGTAGCCGCCCTTGCGGGCCTCGTCCCGGATGGAGTTGCCGTAGTCGAAGACCTCGGCGCCGGCGTCCTGGAACTCGACCATGGCCTGGACGTGCTTGGCCATCGAGGCCTGGGCCTTCTTGGTGAAGCCTTCGGGATCGGCCGCGGCCTCGCTGTGCCATTCCTCGACGGTGATGCCCTCGGGCAGGTAGCTCAGGGGGTCGTGCGCGGAGGTCTGGTCCGTGACGATGTCGACGGTGAGCTCGCCGGCGTTGTGGCGGCGCAGGATCTCGGGGAAGACCTCGGCGGCGTTGCCGACGTAGCCCACGGACCAGCCGCGGCGCTCTTCCTTGGCCTTCAGGACTTTGGCGATCGCGGCGTCGAGATCAGTTTCGACCTCGTCGAGGTAACGCTTCCCGGCCCGGCGGCGCAGGCGGGTCTCGTCGACGTCGACAATCAGGCAGGCGCCGTCGTTCAGGGTGACGGCGAGCGGCTGGGCGCCGCCCA
>NZ_KI914935.1:19883-23541 GCF_000520575.1 Arthrobacter sp. I3 | reverse complement strand
ATGCCGCCGCAGCCGCCGGTGAGGGTCAGGGTGCCGGCGAGCGTCCCGTTCTCGTCCCCGGTGAGCTTACGGGCGATCGCGGCGAAGGTCTCGAAGGTGCCCTGCAGGATGCCCTGCGTGCCGATATAGATCCAGGACCCGGCGGTCATCTGGCCGTACATCATCAGGCCCTCGGCCTCGAGCCGGCGGAACTCGGGCCAGTTCGCCCAGTCGCCGACGAGGTTGGAGTTGGCCAGCAGCACGCGCGGCGCCCATTCGTTGGTGCGGAAGACGCCGACCGGCTTGCCGGACTGGACCAGCAGGGTCTCGTCCTTTTCCATGGTTTCCAGGGTGCGGGTGATGGCGTCGAACGCGGCCCAGGACCGGACGGCGCGGCCGGTGCCGCCGTAGACCACCAGGTCATCGGGGCGCTCGGCGACCTCGGGGTCGAGGTTGTTCATGAGCATGCGCAGCGGGGCTTCCGTCTGCCAGCTCTTGGCGGTGAGCTCGGTGCCGCGGGCTGCTTTGACCGGGCGGGCACCGGTAGTGAAATCGGCGGGTGCCATGAGGGTCTCCTTTGTCGCTGGATATGTGGCCGGATGATGTCTGTTCGGACTGGTGTCCTGGTGTATCCGGAGGAATGAGGTTCTGTATCAACTAAAGCCCCTTCGCGGCCGCGGAAACAGGCCTGCCGGAGGGGTGCTGTCCGGGATTCCAGACCCTTCCCCTCCCCCGTTGCGCCGTCACTTCCGGTTGCTAAAAAGGGCGAATCGGAGCCCTAAGTGACAGCGCAACCGGGGGTGGGGTGGGGTGGGATGGGGCAACCGGTCAGGCGGGGCGGCCGTGGATCCGGACCGAGAGCTCGTTGGCGACCTTCTGGACCCGGGCGGCCAGGGCCGGCCACTGATCCGCGGGCAGCTTGTCCTCCAGGAACGTCACGGCGACGGCGGCGGTGGGCCACCCTACATGGTCGGTCACGGCGGCGGCGATCGAACCGAATCCGGGCGTGACCTCGCCGTGTTCGGTGGCGTAGCCGCGCTGGCGGACCTGGTCCAGATGCGAAGACAGCGCGGAGTACTTCATGATGGGCGATTCGGTTTCGTGCCGGGCCGTGAAGGCGGCAGCGTTCGGGTACAGCGCCCGCACCTGCGACTTCGGCAGCGCGGCGAGGATGGCCCGTCCGCTGGCCGTGAGATGGCTGGGCAGCCGGACGCCGACGTCGGTCACCAGGGACGGCCGGTTCTTGGCCCGCTCCTCCACGATGTAGAGCACGTCGCGGCCGTGCAGCACCGCCAGGTGCGCGCTTTCGCCGATCACGTCCACGAGCGAGGCGAGCATTGGCCGGCCCAGCCGGGACAGCGGCTCCTGCCGGGAATAGGCCGAGCTGAGCTCGAATGCGCTGATGCCCAGGCCGTAGCGCTGCTCCTCGTGCAGGTGCAGCACGAAGCCGTTCGCCTCCATCACGCCGAGCAGGTGGTAGACGCTGGAGCGTGGCAGTCCCAGCGCGGTGGCAATGTTCGACGCCGCCATCGGCCCGCGCCGGGAGGCCAGCAGCTTGAGGATGCGCAGCGTGTTCTCGGCGGCCGGCACCTTCGACGCCGCCTTGGTTCCGGCGGCCCGGTGGACGGCCTTGGGGGCGGGCGTGTCAGGCGCTGCGGACAACGTGGCGGCGGCGGAGCTCACTGCGGTGCTGGTGGGTGGCATTGATCCTCTTCACGGTCGGGCGGTGTCCGGTATCCCGTACTTAAGCATGCGCCCGGCGGCGGTCAACCGACAGCCTCCCACAGGAACGGCTGTCTGGAATGCCGGACAAGTGCCACGTTCCGATGGCGGGCCTTCCGCCCCTAGCCCGGACCGACGCCCGGTGTTCCGATGAAACATGGGCGCCGGCTTTCCGGTGCGTGCCCCGCCATAGGACGCCGCCATAGGAGCGAGCCCGTCGCCGGCTGAGCCCAGCCCGTAAGGTCCCGGAGGGAAGGCACAGACGTGAATGCAGCGCTGTCGGGCAGGGTCGCCCTGGTTGCCGGGGCCACCCGGGGCGCGGGGCGCGGCACCGCCGTCGCCCTCGGCGAGGCCGGAGCGGTCGTGTACTGCACCGGGCGCACGACCTCCCGCCACCGTTCCGACTACAACCGGCCCGAGACGATCGAGGAGACGTCCGCTCTCGTCGACACCGCGGGCGGCACTGGAATCGCCGTCGAGGTCGATCACCGCCAGGCCGCCGAGGTGGAAGCCCTCGTGCAGCGGATCGACGCCGAGCGGGGCCGGCTGGACATCCTTGTCAACGACATCTGGGGCGGCGAGGACTTCATCGAATGGAACACTCCGCTCTGGGCCCACGATCTGAATGCCGGGCTGCAGATGCTCCACCTCGGCCTGGACACCCACCTCATTACGAGCCACTTCGCGCTGCCGCTGCTCACCCGCCGCCCCGGCGGCCTGGTGGTGGAGATGACCGACGGCACGCGCGAGTACAACGCCGAGCACTACCGGGTCTCCGTGTTTTACGACCTCGTCAAGACCGCGGTGCTCCGCCTGGCGTTCAGCCAGGCGGAGGAGCTGAGATCCTCCGGCTGCGCGGCGGTGGCGCTGACGCCCGGCTGGATGCGTTCGGAGATGATGCTCGAACACTTTGGCGTCACCGAGGCAAACTGGCGGGAGGCCGCCGGGACGCAACCGCACTTCGCCGCGATCTCGGAAAGCCCCCTGTTCGTCGGGCGTGCGGTCGCGGCCCTGGCGGCGGACCCCAACGTGCTCGGCCGCACGGGCGGCTCGTATTCGTCCGGCGCGCTGGCCCGCGAGTACGGCTTCACCGACACCGACGGCTCGCAGCCGGACTGTTGGAGGTACCTCGTTGAGGTCCAGGAAGCAGGACTCGACGCCGATGCCGCCGGATACCGCTGACATCCGCCCCTTCCTGGTCACGGACAACCGGCGGCAGGACGGACTACGATCGGTTCATGAAGCACACGTGGGAAGCTTCCGCGGACGGCATCATGGCTCTTCCGTCCGGCCGGCTCGTTCGTGGCCGCGGCCTGCACTACCCCCTTCCGGCCGGGCCGTTTCCCGAGTTCGGCGTGTATTTGCTGGGCAAGCAGCCGCCGCCCGTGGGGTGGGAGTCCCGATGGGTGCCCTGGCCCGACCTTCGGCTGCCTGTCGACCAGCCGGACGCCCTGGAGGCGTTCCGGGAGGCCTGGCGCCGGGCCGAGGCCGAACGGGTTGAAGTGGCCTGCTGGCGCGGGATCGGCAGGACCGGCACTGCGCTGGCCTGCATCGCGATCCTGGACGGAGTCCCGCCCGGCCAGGCTGTGTCCTACGTCCGCCGCCAGTACCGGCGCCGGACAGTGGAAACCCCGTGGCAGCGGCAGTACGTCGCCCGCTTCCCGGCCGGCACACCGTAGGCGGCGGCTAAGGCCTGACCGCTCCGGCTCAAATGGTGACGACGGCCTGCCCGCGGAGGTGTCCATCACGCAGGTCCCGGATTGCCGCCGGCGCGTCCGCCAGGGCGTAGCTCTTGCCGATGACCGGGGTCACCGCGCCCGCCTCGATGAGCCCGGTCAGGAACCGGAGGTCCTCCGCCCGCTCTGCGGCCATGACGCCCCTGAGCCGCTGGCCGACAAACACGGAGAGCAGCCCGGCGCCGAGCGAGCGTTGAAATCCGCCCGTCAGCCGCCCTCCG
>NZ_KI914935.1:14932-19783 GCF_000520575.1 Arthrobacter sp. I3 | reverse complement strand
GCCGCAGGACGGTGAGCGGGCGGTTGCCGGCGGTGTCCACAATGAGGTCGAATTGCCGGGATCCGTCTGCGAAATCGTCATGTGTGTAGTCGATGACGTGGTCCGCGCCGATCGAGCGGACCAGATCGGTTTTCGCGGTGCTGCACACCCCCGTCACCTGCGCACCGAACGCCTTGGCGAGCTGCACCGCGTACGCGCCGACACCGCCGGCCGCGCCGATGACGAGGACCTCCTGCCCGGCCTGGATCCTGCCGGCGTTCCGGAGCGCCTGCAGGGCAGTGACGGCCGAGATCGGGACTGCGGCGGCCTGTTCGAAGCTGAGGTTTTTCGGCTTCAGCGCGAGCCGGCCTTCCTTTGCGCACGCGTATTCGGCGAAGGATCCCTCACAGGTGCCGTACACCTCATCCCCGGTCCGGAAGCCGACAATATTCCGGCCGACAGCCTCCACCCGGCCGGCCACGGCCCGGCCCCGGATGCGGGTCTTCGGTTTCCTGAGCCCGTAGCCGACCACGCGGGTCAGGTACGGAAGGCCCGTCATGAGGTGCCAGACGCCCTGGTCGACACCGGCTGCCCGGACCCGGATCAGCACATCGTCGTCGCCGGGCACGGGGGCGTCGACCTCGCGCAGTTCCAGCACTTCAACGGAACCGTAAACATCCTGGACGATCGCTTTCATGGTGCTTCTCCTTCAAAGTCGGGGTATTGGAAGACGTCATCGAGGGGAACTTTGAGGACGTGGGCAATGTGGAACGCCAGCTCAAGCGACGGCGAGTACCGGCCCTGTTCGATCGCGATGACCGTCTGGCGGGTCACGCCGATACGGTCGGCGAGCTCCGCCTGGGTCAGCTCTCCGTTTTCGAAACGCAGGCGACGGATGGAGTTCGTGACCCGGGTCGGCTTCACCACGGCTGGAAGCCTTTGCGATAGGCGACCACCTTGGCCACGGATCCGAGGATCGCGGACAGGACGAAGGCCAGGTAGATGACGTTGGCGATCCAGAAGTGGTCGAGCTCGGCCATGGCCAGGAGGAGCGCCGCCACGGCCCCGACGACGAGGAAGGACTGGCCGATGTATTCGCCGAAGCGGTAGATCTCCTTGTCCCGCTGATCCTTCATGCCGGCGTCCTTGGCGGACAGGGCCCGGATCACCAGGTGAAGCACGATCGAAAGGCCGATCGAGGCGCCGACTGTCCACAGCAGCGGCGCCACATACGGCACTTCCGTGAGCGGCATGGTGCAGGCCAGGCCAAAAACGACGGCGAGGTACACGGCGTAGGTTGCGGCCGCGAGCACCCCCATGATCCAGGCGCTCTTTTCTTCAAATGACATCTGCCGCTCCAGCGCACCCAAGGCAATGTAAAACAAACCTGACATCACAAAAGTAAAGAAAACCTGACATGGTGTCAAGAGTTTTCGACTCGCTTGAGGGTTGAGTTCGACGGCGGCGTGCGCGGGCGCCGCTCATGCCGCGACTCCGCACATGGTCCCCGCGCGGAGTTTCCCCACCTTTGCAATCACGACGCCGGGACGCGCCGCCTTCGCGGGACCACACGCCGTCGGGCGCTGCCATAGGTGGGGAATCCCGGCAGAGGGGGCGCCGCACAGTCTGAAATCAAAGACACGAAGTTCCCGTGAGACTCCTCACAGCAAGACCGGACGTGGTCTGCTGGATGGCGATCCCCCTCCCAATGACGAGAAGGTATTCGCATGCAACAAGCCCAAACCGCCACGAAGGCGGCTCCTGCCGAGGCCGGCACCGGCAGCGCTGCCACCGCCGTCGGCGCAGCCGTCGACTCCGTACTCAGCCGGGGACTCAACGTCCGCCACATCCGCTTCATGGCGCTGGGCTCGGCGATCGGCACGGGACTGTTCTATGGCTCCGCCTCCGCCATCCAGAAGGCCGGGCCCGCCGTCCTGCTGGCCTACATGATCGGCGGCGCCGCGGTCTTCATGGTGATGCGTGCCCTCGGCGAAATGGCGGTGCGGCATCCGGTGTCCGGGTCCTTCGGCCAGTACGCGAGCCGCTACCTGGGACCGCTGGCCGGGTTTGTGACGGGCTGGACCTATGTCTTTGAGATGGCGATCGTGGCCATCGCGGATGTCACGGCGTTCAGCATCTACATGGGATTCTGGTTCCCCGGAGTGGAGCGCTGGGTCTGGATCCTGGCCATCATCTTCTTCCTGGCTGCCCTGAACCTGCTCAGCGTCAAGGTGTTCGGCGAGCTGGAATTCTGGTTCTCCCTGATCAAGGTGGCGGCCATCATCGCCATGATCGCGGGCGGGGCGGCGATCATCGTCTTCGGCTTCCAGGCCGGCGGCGCCACCGTGGCACCAGGGCTCGGCAACCTCGTGGACCACGGAGGCCTGTTCCCCAACGGGTTCGAAGGACTCCTTGCCTCCTTCGCCGTGGTGATGTTCGCGTTTGGCGGCGTGGAGACCCTCGGCATCACCGCAGGTGAGGCCGCCGATCCGAAAAAGGTCATCCCCAAGGCCGTCAACACCGTGCCCGTCCGGGTCCTGCTGTTCTATGTGCTGACCCTCGGCGTGCTGATGAGCCTGTTCCCGTGGGACGAAATTGGCAGCAACGGCAGCCCGTTCGTGCAGATCTTCAGCGGCCTGGGCATCCCGGCCGCACCCCACATCCTCAACGCCGTGGTGATCACGGCGGCGCTCTCGGCAGTCAACAGCGACATCTTCGGCGCCGGCCGGATCCTCTTCGGCCTGGCCCGGCAGGGCCACGCACCGGCGAGCTTCGGCAAGGTTTCCCGTCACGGGGTGCCGTGGATGACCGTGGTGATGATGACCGGCATCCTGCTGGTGGGGGTGGTGCTGAACGCCGTGATCCCGGAAGACGTCTTCCTGCTGATCGCCTCGATCGCCACCTTCGCGACCGTGTGGGTCTGGGCCATGATCCTGGCCTCGCATGTCGCCATGAAACGCGAGATCGCCCGCAAGTCCCTGCCGGCGTCGGAGTTCCCGTCACCGTGGTGGCCCGCCGCCTCCATACTGACCATCGCGTTCATGGCCCTGGTGATCGTGATTCTCGGCGCCTTCGAGGACACCCGGGTGGCGCTGTACGTGGGCGCCGCCTGGCTGGGCGTCCTGGTACTCGCTTACCGCCTCTGGGTCCGCGGCCACGGCCGGGCGCGGGCGGAACTGGTCGACGAAACCGCCCAGCTCACGCAGGTTCCCGCCGGGCGGTGATAGTGCCTCGCCCCCAAGGGATTAAGACGCTCCCGGGGGTGCCCCCACGGGGTTAGGATCAGGCATGGTCCCCGCCACCAACCTCTTGGCCTTTGCCCTTGCCGCCCTCGTGCTCATCGCCATCCCGGGGCCCAGCGTGCTGTTCGTGATCGGACGGACGCTGGCCCTGGGACGCAGGGGCGGGCTGTTGAGCGTCCTGGGAAACGCGGCCGGAGAGGTGGTGCAGATCGCCGCCGTGGCCCTGGGCGTCGGCGTGGTGCTGGCCCAGTCCCTGCTGCTGTTCAGCGTGGTGAAATTCGCCGGCGCCGCCTATCTGGTCTACCTCGGGATCCAGGCGATCCGGCACCGCGGCGGCGGCGCGGCGGCGGCGTCGTCCTCGAACCCGGCCTCGACCGCCCGCGTGCTCCGGGAGGGCTTCATCGTCGGTGCGACCAACCCCAAGTCGATTGTGTTTTTCGTGGCCGTGCTTCCCCAGTTCGTGGACTACTCGGCCGGAGCGATTCCCGTGCAGCTCGCCACCTTGGGTGCGGCCTTCCTGCTCATTGCCCTGGTCTCGGACAGCACGTGGTCCCTCGCGGCCGGGACAGCCCGGCACTGGTTTGCGCGCTCCCCCCGGCGGATCGCCGCTCTCAGCACCACCGGCGGCGTGATGATGATCGGGCTGGGCGGCACCCTGGCCCTGGTGGGCAACAAGAACTAGCGGATTCCTGTCGCCCAGCAGATGGAAGCGGGCGGCGGCGGGCATGTGGAAGCGTTCGTCCAAGCAGGGCCCACGCCGTTCGGGTTCCTTGGCCGAGCTTGCGAGGCCAGGGAGACGGCGGGGAGGAACGAGCGAGCACGCGGAACACGTCCGTGCCGCCCGCACGGCAGCCTGGCCCGGGCTACCGCGCGGACCAGCCGCCGTCCATCGTGTAGCTGGCGCCGGTGACCATGCCGGCGTCGTCGGATGCCAGCCACGCCACCAGGGACGCCACTTCCTCGGGCTCCACGAGCCGCTTGACCGCTGATTCGGTCAGCATGATCTTGGCGAGCACCTCGGACTCCGGGATGCCGTGCACCTTGGCCTGGTCCGCGATCTGCGATTCAACCAGGGGTGTGCGGACGTAGCCGGGGTTGATGCAGTTGGAGGTGACCCCGTGCGCCCCGCCTTCGAGGGCCGTTACCTTGCTCAGGCCCTCGAGCCCGTGCTTGGCCGAGACGTAGGCGCTCTTGAACGGCGAAGCCCGGAGCCCGTGCACGGAGGACAGGTTGATGATGCGGCCGAAGTTGTTGGCGTACATGTGCGGCAACGCGGCCCGGATCAGCAGGAACGGGGCCTCCAGCATGAGGGTGATGATGCGGCGGAAGTCGGCCGGATCGAACTCCTCGATGGGGCTGATGCGCTGGATTCCGGCGTTGTTCACCAGGATGTCGCAGTCCAGGCTGAGCGTCTGGAGGGATTCGACGTCGAGCAGGTTGACGGCCCACGCGGTGCCGCCGACCTCGTCGGCGAGCGCGGCGGCTGCGGCCTCGTCCATATCCGCGATCACCACCTTGGCCCCGCGTGCAGCCAGGGCCCGGACGCTCGCCGCGCCGATCCCGCCGGCGCCGCCGGTGACCAGGGCCTTGCGTCCGTTCAGCGTGTTTTCCATAACTCAGCCTTCCGTGT
>NZ_KI914935.1:5059-14832 GCF_000520575.1 Arthrobacter sp. I3 | reverse complement strand
CTGGAGCCGGCCCAAAACTCAAGCAGCTCAGCGGGTGGCTGCTACGGGCAGGCCTTCGCGTTCGGCGTCGGCCCGGTCCACGTCCTCCAACGCGATGCCCTTGGTTTCCTTCAGGGTCAGCACTGCGACGGTGGTGATGGCGCAGGCGACCAGCAGGTAGATCGCGGTAGGCAGCCAGGAGCCGGTGTCCTTGAGCCACTGGGTGGCCAGGAGCGGCGCCAGCGAACCGGCGAAGATCGAGGTGACCTGCGAGCCAAGGGAGACCCCGGCGTAGCGCATCCGGGTCGGGAACAGCTCCGACATGAGGGCGGGCTGGCCGGCATACATGAAGGCGTGCAGGCACAGGCCGATCGTGACGGCCAGGACGATGATCACCGGGTTGCGGGTATCGAACATCGGGAAGGCGAAGAACGGCCAGGTGGCACCTGTGACGGCACCGATGAGGTAGACCGGCTTCCGGCCCCAGCTGTCCACGAGGCGCCCGACCTGTGGGATGACCAGGAAGTGGACGACGTGGGCGATCAGCAGGGCCAGCAGCAGCGAGGAGGTGTCGTACTTGTGCACGGACTTCAGGTAGACGATCGCGAAGCTGACCACGAGGTAGTACATGATGTTTTCCGCGAACCGGAGCCCCATGGCCTGCAGGATGCCCTTGGGGTATTTGCGGATGACTTCGCGGACGCCGTAGCTGGCGGACTGATCCTCTTCCAGCTGGGCCTTGGCCTCGAGGAAGATGGGCGATTCGGAGACGTGGGTGCGGATGTAGTAACCGACGAACACGATCACGGCGGAAAGCCAGA
This sequence comes from Arthrobacter sp. I3, assembly GCF_000520575.1. Lineage (NCBI taxonomy): Bacteria > Bacillati > Actinomycetota > Actinomycetes > Micrococcales > Micrococcaceae > Arthrobacter > Arthrobacter sp. I3. The sequence goes on along the minus strand of NZ_KI914935.1, from coordinate 14,032 downwards.
ACGCCACCCGCCAGCCCCAGCTGAGGAAGTCGGCGGAGCTGAGCACGTTGGACATGATGAACAGGACCAGGGTGGCCAGCAGGTTGCCCACGGGAACGGCGGCCTGGGGCCAGCTGGACCAGAAGCCACGGGACTTGTTGGGGCTGTGCTCGGCGACGAGCAGGACTGCGCCGCCCCATTCGCCGCCGAGGGCGAAGCCCTGGATGAAGCGCAGGAGGACCAGCAGCGCCGGCGCCAGGTAGCCGAGGGTGGCGAAGCCCGGGAGGCAGCCCATCAGGAAGGTGGAGACACCGATGATGATGATGGTGAGCTGCAGGGTGGGCTTGCGGCCGAGCTTGTCGCCGATCTGGCCGAAGACAATGCCGCCCAGGGGTCGGGCCACGAAACCGACGGCGTAGGTCAGGAACGCCTGGATGATGCCGTCCAGCTCGTTGCCCGTGGCGGGGAAGAAGTACTTGCCGAACACCAGGGTGGCGGCGGTGGCGTAGAGGAAGAATTCGTACCACTCGACGACGGTTCCCACCATCGATGCGGCGACGATTTTCTTGAGCCCGGAACCCTTGGATGCGGGTGCTGCGGCGGTTGTTGCAGAGCGTTCGTTTACGCTCATCTGATTCTCCTTAGTGTCCACGGTGACACGCGCTGTGACGCACAGCACTGAAATGGCTTCATTGAGTATTGCCGCACATCCACGGCGATTCAATGGCCAAACCAGCACCCGCTATGTGCAGAATTGCAGATATGAACGCCAATCCCGATGACCTGCTGGTCCTGCTCGCGGTCTCCCGTTCGGCTAAATTCACGACGGCGGCACAAACGCTCGGACTGAACCACACCACCGTTTCCCGCCGGATCGCGGCGCTGGAGAAGGCGCTGGGTGGCCGCGTGCTCTCGCGCGCCTCGGGAGGCTGGGAGCTCACCGAACTCGGTGCCGAGGCCGTTCGGGTGGCCGAGCAGGTCGAGAGTGCCGTGCGCACCCTGGAGCAGCCCGGGCACACCCCGGACCCCATCACCGGCGTCGTTCGGATGACCGCGACGGATGGATTCAGCGCCTACATCGCCGCCCCGGCCGTGGCCCGGCTCCGCCGCGACCATCCCGGCCTCAGCGTCGAGATCATCACCGTGACGCGCCGGGCGCTCCAGCAGCGGTCCGGCCTGGACATCGAGGTGGTGGTCGGCGAGCCGCAGGTGCACCGGGCAGAGGCCGCGCGGCTCGGCGAGTACATGCTGGGAATGTACGCCTCCCGCGGCTACCTCGCCGAGTACGGCACCCCGGCCACCGTGGAGGAACTGACGGCCCACTCGCTGGTCTACTTCGTCGATTCGATGCTGCAGGTGGACGATCTGGACGCCCCGCGGCGGCTGGTGCCCACCATGCGGGACGGGCTGAGCTCCACCAACGTCTTCGTCCACGTGGAGGCCACCCGGGCCGGCGCCGGGATTGGGTTCCTGCCCTGTTTCGCGGCCGACCTGCACCCGGACCTCGTCCGGCTCCTGCCGGAAGAATTCGCGGAGCTGCTGCCCTACTGGATGGTGCTCCGGCCCGATTCGATGCGCCGGCCGGCGGTGGCCGCGCTCGTGCAGGCGCTGCGGGAGCAGACCGCGGCGCACCGCGATGCCCTGCTGGGCCGGGGAGCAGCCCCATCGATTGCTCCGTAGCCGCCTTTATCGTGCCGCAAAAGGGCCGCTACGGAGCAGTCGGTGTCCCTGGGCGGGGCCGAGCCGGGGGCTCGGCGGGCGGCTGAGCGGGAACGGGCGGTTCCGCGGCCGGCTCAGCGAGCACGGGCGACTTCGGGTCATGCCGGACGGCGGCGCCGGCCGCGAACGCCCGCACCTTTTCGTCGTTCCAGATGTGGGCCGGCACCGCACCGCCGAGCAGGCGCCGCGCGAGGCCGGGGTCGTCGTCGAACGGGACATCGCTGCCGGCCATGACCATGTTGCCGAAGCGCCGGCCCTTCAGCATGGCCGGATCCGCGATGATCACGGTGTAGGCAAAGGCGTCGGCGATGGTCGCGGCGTCCTCGCGGGCATTCTTGAGGTCCGGGGCGTCGCCGGAGTTGACTACATATATCCCGCCGGGGGCCAGGACGCGCTTGGCGTGCTCGATGAATTCCCGGGTGGTCAGCGGCCGCGGGGTCAGCGAGCCGGCGAAGACGTCGCGGATGATCAGGTCCCGGGTCTGCGGGGTCAGGCTCTCGGTGACCTCGCGGGCCTCTCCCACGCGCAGGCGCAGCAACGGCGCCTTGGGCAGGTCGAACCAGCCCCGGACGTAGTCGGCGAGCTTGCCGTCCAGCTCCACCACCACCTGGCGGGCGTCCGGGTAGGCGGCGTGGAAATAGCGCGCCAGTGAGCATGCTCCCCCGCCAAGGTGCAGGGCGCGCAGCTTGGGCCCAGGCTCCCGCGGCCAGCGCGACTCCACCAGGGCTGCCATCCAGCGCATGTACTCGAAGTCCAGGAACAACGGGTCCGCGAGGTCAATGTGCGAGCTCATGACGCCGTTGATGCGCAGGAGCCAGCCGGTGGAATTGTCCTGGTCCGGGATCAGCTCGCAGTCCCCGGTATCGATGTAGTACACCCCGGCCAAAGGACCGGCCGGGCGGGACCCCTTGGGCACTTCCACCACCCCCGGCCCGGCGGTTTGGGCGCCCCGCCCTTTGCCCCGCTTGGCCATCAGCTATCCCCCGCATTGTGCATGTTTCAACCCTAGTTCACCGGCGGCCCCGTACGCGGCTCCGGACGCGGCCAGCCCGCGGGACCAAAGCCCCTACCCATTCCCGGGCCGCAGGGTTCTACTGGGGCTGCACATAGTGCCGGGCGAAGGGGTGCGTCCGACGAGCCGGGAGGAAAAATGTCGGCACCCACAGGGCAGCAGGGCGGCACCGTGGCGGTCGGCTACGGCGGGTCCGGGGCCGCCCAACTCGCCGTTCGCTGGGCGGCCGAATACGCGGCCGCGGCCGGGCTGGACCTCCTGGTGATCCATGCCTGGGTGTGGCCGGTTTTCACCAAGAACCTGGGCCCTGTCAAGGGCGTGGCCGGCAGCGGGCTGCGGCATTCCGCGGAAGCCGTCCTCGCCGAGGGCATCGAGCTGGCACGCGGCGCCGCACGCGAAGCGGCCGCTGGCGCACCGCCGGGGGCCGAGCGCGCCGTCACCGGGCAACAGCCGGAACGTCCGGGCCCCGCCGTCGACGGCGTCATGGAGGCCGGGCTCCCGGCGCCCGTGCTGCGCGACGCCTCCCGGGACGCACGGCTGCTGGTAGTGGGCAGCCGGGGCCTCGGCGCCGTCCTGGGCCAGGTGGCCGGCTCGGTCTGCGTCGATCTGGCCGGTTCGGCACCCTGCCCGGTGATGATAATCCGGCGCCCGCGCCGCCGGGCCCACCCCGTCGTGGTGGGAGTCGACGCCTCGCCCCGCAGCCCCGCCACGGTGGCCGAGGCCATCCGGTTGGCCAAAGTCCTCGGCGCCCCGCTGCACCTCGTCCATGTCGATCCATTGCGCGGCGGGGCACGGGAAGAGCACGGCCGCCATGCCCTGCTCCACGGCCAGGAGCTGCTCGAGCGCGCCATCGACGAGGCCCGCGGGATGGCGCCCGGGCTGGAGGTTGCCGGCGCCCTGCGTGAGGGCCATGCGGCCCGGGAGCTCCTCGACGCCGCGGACGACGCCGACGTGCTGGTGCTCGGGACCCACAACCCTGCGGCCGGAGCCGGCAACACGGTCTCCGCCGTGCTGCACAAGGCGCGCTGCAACGTGCTGGTCACCCGCTAGCCGCCGCGAGCGCAACCGATTCGGACCTGCAGACGCTGCAAGAAGGAGGCCGCGGTGCGAGCATGGCAAGTTGGACTTCCGGGGCCCATGTCCAGCGGCCCCCTCGTTGCCGCCGACCGCCCGGATCCTGTCCCGGGACGCGGCGAAGTCCTGCTGAAAGTGCGGGTCTGCGGTGTGTGCCGCACGGACTTGCACCTGGCCGAGGGCGACCTCACGCCGCGGCACGCCGGGGTCATCCCGGGCCACGAGGTAGTGGGTGAGGTGATCGGGCAGGGACCGGGGGCCGCCAGGTTCGGCACCGGCGAACGGGTGGGCGTGGCCTGGCTGGGCGGCACCTGCGGCGCCTGCCGGTTCTGTCTGCGCGGCCAGGAAAACCTCTGCCTGTCCCCCACGTTTACCGGCTGGGACCGCGACGGCGGGTACGCCGAGCTCATCACCGTGGCGGAGAACTTCGCCTACCGGATCCCCGAGACGTTCAGCGATGAGGAGGCTGCGCCGCTCCTGTGCGCAGGCATCATCGGCTACCGGGCCCTGACCCGGGCCGAACTGCCGATCGGCGGACGGCTGGGCATCTATGGGTTCGGCGGCTCCGCGCATCTGGCGGCGCAAATTGCCCTCTACCGGGGTGCCCGCGTGTACGTCATGACCCGGTCCGCGCAGGCTCGCGCGCTGGCCCTGGACCTCGGCGCGACGTTCGCGGGCGGGGCCGAGGAGCAACCGCCCGATCCCCTGGATGCCGCGATCCTCTTCGCCCCCGCGGGCGGGCTGGTGCCGGTGGCGCTCCGGGCCCTGGACCGCGGCGGGACGCTCGCCGTCGCGGGCATCCACCTGAGCGATATTCCGTCGCTGCACTACGCCGACGAGCTCTTCGAAGAGCGCCAGTTGCGCAGTGTCACAGCCAACACCAGGGCCGACGGCGAGGAGTTCTTCCGGATTGCCGCCGAGATCCCGCTCCGCCCGACCACTGTGGCGTACCCGTTCGAGGCCGCGGACCGGGCCCTGCGGGACCTGGCGGAGGACCGGATCACCGGAGCAGCCGTGCTGCACATGGACGCGACATAGCCCGGAACCACCGCAAGCAAGTCACCGCACCGACGCCGGGGACACGCTTCGGCGCGTCAGCCGGGCGTCCCGGCGTCCCGGCGGAACTCGTGCTCCTGGCCCGCCCGGAGCAGCACCTTCTCGACGCCCACCCGCACCAGCACCGGAGCCGCGCGACAGTGGCGTTGGGCCCGGCTGCGCTCAGCCCAGGAGCGCATCGAGGGTGGTGAAGCCATAGCCGGCCTGGCGGATGCGGCTGATGACCTGGGGCAGGGCAGCGGCGTCCAGGGTGGTGCCGTCGTCGGGGTTGGAGCCGATGTGCATCAGGACAATTTCCCCCGGCTGCAGGCCCGCCAGGACGCGGTCCGCCACGACCTGCGCCGTCACTCCGCTGCTGGTGCCTTTCCAGCCCAGGGTGTCGACGCTCCAGCGCACCGGAAGGTAGCCGAGGTTGTTGACGGTGGCGATGGTCCTGGCGTCGCGGTCGCCGAAGGGAAACCGGAAGAGCGGCCGCGGGTCAGCCCCGGCCGCCCGGATGGCCTCTTCGGCCGACCGGACCTGGTCCCTGATGCCGACGTCGGGCAGCCCGGTGAATGCCGGATGCGTCATGGAATGGTTGCCCACCCGGTGCCCGCCGGCAACGATCGCCGCCACTCCTCCGGGGTTCGCGGCAGCCCAGCTGCCGGTAAGGAAGAACGTGGCCCGCACGTCCGCGGCGGCAAGACTCTGCAGGATGCTCGGCAGTCCGGCAGCGTTGGCGCCGGCGTCGAAGGTCAGGGCCACTACGGTTCCGGCGCCCGGGATGCTCTCGACGTCGTGGCCGGCGAGCGCGGCGGGGAACCGCGCCGCGGGGGGCACGGTAGCGGGAGCCGTCGGTGCCCGGGTCGGCGGGGGGACGGGACCCGGCTCGGCCGGAACTGGTCCGCTGGTATTCGGGGCCGGCGATGCCGAGGTCGGTTCAGGGGACGGGGAGGCAGGGGGCGCGGTCCCGGAGGCACTTGCGCTGACGGGTCCGGATACCGGTGCGGTGACGGGCGCAGATGGGGGCGGTGACGCAGTCGGCGCCCCCTGAAGCAGCACGACCGCGGCACCGGCGGCCAGAAACAGCGCAACCACCACGGCCGCGATCACCAACAGCCGGCGGCGGCCCGCGGTCATGGACCCCATGCTTCACCTTGGCATCACGCGCTACGGCAGGCCAGGGCTCAAAGGCCCCGCCCGTGCCGCAGCCTAGGAGGCCGCCGGAATCAGGCCGTCCGCACGGTACCGGTCGAACAGCTGCAGGAATGCGTCTTCCGTGCGGCGGTACCCGGTGAAACCGGCGAGCCGGCTCTTGCTCATGTCCGTGACCACCTCGAGGTTCCGGCCCAGGTCGCCGTCCGTGTGCCACCAGGAGGCGACCTGCGCGAGGTCGGGTTCGGCCAGCCCATGGCGGGCGGCGATGGCCGACCACACGCCTTCCATGCCGCGCATTTGCTGCTCCAACGGCCGCGGTTCGTTGCTGTAACCTACCGGCTCGACCCCGAAGTAGCCGGCCAGCGCAGGCCACATGCGCCGCCAGCGGAAGACATCGCCGTTGACGATGTTGTAGGCCTGGTCGCCAACGTTGTCCGCCGTGGCCGCCCAGATCATGTGGTCCGCCAGCAGTCCGCTGTCGGTCATGTCCGTGAGGCTGTTCCACTGCGTCTCGGAGCCCGGGAAGATGAACGGCTGGCCCAGTTCCTTACAGATGGCTGCCTGGACGGCGAGGGTGAGCCCCATGTTCATGGCGTTCCCGACCGCATGCCCGATCACCGTATGCGCCCGGTGCACGGACCAGCCAAAGCCCTGCGTCGCGGCCGCAGCCCACAACTCGTCTTCCTGGGCGTAGTAGAAGTTCGGCGTCGGCAGCCTCGGCTCGCTCTCCCGAAAGGGGGTGTCCGGCATTTCCCCGGCCGCATACGCCTCAAACGGGCCCAGATAGTGCTTCAGCCCGGTCATGAGGGCGACGTGCTTCACAGGCTTGCCGTTGAGGCTGGCGAGCACGTTCCGCAGCATGCCCGCGTTTGTGTCTATGTTCTCTTGTTCGGTCTTCCGCCTGGACCAGGCGGTGTAGAACACATGGGTGGGTGAAACATCTGCCAGGGCCTCGCGCAGGTTCTCCACGGATGTCAGATCCGCGCTCACATGGCGTACGTCACGGCGGCGGAGGGGATTGCGGGAGAGCCCCACCACGTCCCAGCCCTCCTCGGCGAGCCTGTCCACCAGGGCGGCTCCGGCAATTCCGCTTGCCCCCACCACCAGGGCGGTCCGGGTGTCGACGGTCTCTGAACTGCTTCGCACGTCATTCCTCCTGGCATCGCTTGTGCTGCTCCGCGCCCTTTGCCTGTATCGGGTCCCTGCGCGCCGGCCCGCTTGATCGAAACGGCTGCTCGTCCAGCCTCTCATGCCGGGGTCCGGCGACGGTCCGGGAGGCCGTCCCGGCAAGCCGGTCGCGGCCGCGCAGTAGGATTCAGGGAGACGCCAAAACTGATACGAAGCTAAGGCGGAACATCCGTGAAATTCGTACTCCGGTATCCGCTCGTGGCCGGGACCCTCGTCGTCCTGATGGCGGTGCTGGTCTTGCTGTTCTCCGGGCAGGAAGGCATAGCCCGGGCCGCTGCGAGCGTCTATGCCCTGACCGTGGCGGCCTACCTCGCCGTCGGGATGGCGCGCCGGCTCGCAGGCGGGCAGTTCGGCATCGACATCCTGGCCGTCACCGCAATCGTCAGCACCGTGCTGGTGGGCGAGTACGTCGCCTCGATGATCGTCGTACTCATGCTCGCGGGCGGCACTGCCCTTGAGGACTACGCCGCCGGCAGGGCCAAGGGCGAACTCACCGCATTGCTCGAACGCGTCCCGCAGACGGCCCACCGGGAGCGCAACGGCTCCCGCGCCGCCGGAACCCACACAGCCGGAACCCACACAGCCGGACCCCCCGCCGCCGGAACCCAAACGGAGAGCCAACACGAGGACGTGGCGGCCGCCGACGTCGAGATCGGGGACATCCTGCTGGTCAGGCCCGGCGAGGTGGTCCCGCTGGACGGCGTCCTGCTCTCCGAGTCCGGCTCTTTCGATGAGTCCTCACTCACCGGGGAGAGCCTGCCGGTGGAGCGGTCCGCCGGGGACGGCCTCATGAGCGGTTCGCTGAACGGTGAGGCCGCCGTCCGGATGCGGGTCACGGCGCGCATGGAGGATTCGCAGTACAGCCGGATCGTCGCCCTCGTGCAGGAGGCAGCGGACAGCAAGGCGCCCATGGTCCGGCTCGCTGACCGCTATGCCGTGCCATTCACGGCCCTCGCGTACGTGCTCGGCGCCGTGGGCTGGATCATCAGCGGCAGCCCGGAACGCTTCGCCGAGGTCCTCGTGGTGGCCACGCCGTGCCCCCTGCTGATCGCAGCGCCGGTGGCGTTCCTCGGCGGCATGAGCCGCGCCGCTCACTCCGGCGTCATCGTCAAGTACGCCGGGGTGCTGGAACAGCTGAGCCGGATCAAGACGGCCGCCTTCGACAAGACAGGGACCCTCACGTACGGCCGCCCGTCCCTGCTGCGTATCCGGACCGCCGGGCCCCTCGCAGAGGACGAGGTCCTGCAGTTGGCGGCGTCCGCGGAACAGTATTCCTCGCATGTCCTGGCCGCCTCAGTGGTGGAGGCCGCCCGGAACCGGGCCCTGCCCTTCGCGGCCGCCACCGAAGCCACCGAATTCGCCACCCACGGGGTCCGTGCCAGGTTCGACGGCCAGGACGTGGTGGTGGGCAAGCCCGCGTTCGTCGCAGAGTGGGCGTCCGGCGTGGTGGAGGCTGGGCTGGCCAGCGGCGAGCTCGCCATCTACGTCGGTGCCGGCGGAAAATTCGTGGGCGCCCTGGTGATGAGCGATCCCATCCGCAAAGAGACCCGCCGCACCCTCACCGACCTCAAGGCCCTGGGCGTACGCCGAACGGTCATGCTGACCGGTGACGCGCTCGCCACGGCCCGGCACATCGCGGACGAGGCAGGGCTCACCGACGTCCGCGCCGAGTGCCTGCCGCGGGACAAGGTCGAGGCCGTCAGGTCGCTGCCGGACCGTCCGGTCATGATGGTCGGCGACGGCGTCAACGATGCCCCCGTCCTGGCGGTCGCCGACGTCGGAATCGCCATGGGCGCCCGCGGCTCGAC
>NZ_KI914935.1:0-4959 GCF_000520575.1 Arthrobacter sp. I3 | reverse complement strand
GTCGTGATCATCCTCGACGACCTCTCCAAGGTGGGGACCGCCGTCCGGATCGGGCAACGCACCGTGCAGGTGGCCCTGCAGAGCATCTGGATCGGCATCGGCCTGAGCGTGGCCCTCATGCTGGCCGCGGCCGCGGGCTACGTGCCGGCCATCGCCGGCGCGCTGTCCCAGGAACTGGTGGACCTCGCCACGATCCTCAATGCCCTGCGTTCACTCGGCCCCGGCCGCCACGGCGCAGCCAGCCCGGTGCGGTCCCGGGAAAGCGCGCGGCAGGCCCCGCTACCGGGATGACTATTTCCTGGCTGACTCTGTCTCTGCCGCCGCGACGGCTGACTCAGTCTCCGCTTCCGCGATCCGCGGCACGGTCTTGAGGTAGCTGTCCGGGTTCAGGGAGATCGAGTCGATCCCTTCGCGCGCGAGGAACGCGGCGAACTCCGGGTGGTTGCTCGGTCCCTGCCCGCAAATGCCGATCTTGATGCCGGCGGCGTGGGCCTTGCGGATGGCCTCGCTGATCATCGCCATCACGGCCTCGTCCCGCTCATCGAAGAGCGCCGCGAGCTGGCCGGAGTCACGGTCCACGCCCAGGACCAGCTGGGTGAGGTCGTTGGAGCCGATCGAGAACCCGTCGAACCGCGTGGCGAACTTCTCGGCCAGGACCACGTTGGACGGGATTTCGCACATCATGTAGACCTGCAGCCCGTTGCTGCCGCGGACCAAACCATGCTCGGCCATCACGGCCAGGACCTTGTCCGCCTCCTGCGGCGTGCGGCAAAACGGCACCATGACAATCACGTTGGTGAACCCGAGCTTCTCGCGGACACGTTTGAGCGCGGCGCATTCGAGCGCGAACCCCTCGCGGTAACGGGGGTCGTAGTAGCGCGAGGCGCCGCGGAACCCGAGCATGGGATTCTCTTCCGGTTCCTCGAAGGCGCCACCGCCGAGCAGGTGGGCGTATTCGTTGGTCTTGAAGTCGCTGAGCCGGACAATCACGGGGCGCGGATAATACGGCGCGGCGATCTTGGCGATCCCCAGCGACAGGGCGTCCACGAAGTACTCGGCCGGGTCCGCATAGGCCTGCGCCAGCTCCCGGATCTGGCGCGCCTCGGCCGGATCCGTGACCCGTTCCGGGTGGACAAGCGCCATGGGATGGACGCGGATCAGGCTGCTGATGATGAATTCCATCCGGGCAAGCCCGACGCCGTCCGCCGGCAGCCGCCACCACTGGAAGGCCGCGGCTGGGCTGGCGATGTTGACCATGACGGCCGTGCGCGTCGCAGGCAGCGCGCCGAGGTCCACCTCTTCGGTTTCGAACGCCAGGGTGCCGTCGTAGACCCGGCCCAGATCACCTTCGGCGCAGGAGATCGTCACGGGCCGGCCCTCGGCCAGGACGGCCGTGGCGTTGCCGGTTCCGACGACGGCGGGGACACCCAGCTCGCGGCTGACGATCGCCGCGTGGCTCGTGGGGCCGCCGTGGTCCGTGACGATCCCGGCTGCCCGTTTCATGATGGGCACCCAGTCCGGGTCGGTCATTTCGGTCACGAGGATGGCGCCGTCGCGGAACGCCGCGATGTCCGCCGCGGTCCGGATGACGCAGGCCGTGCCGTGCGCAATCGAGTCGCCGATGGCCGATCCAGTGGCGAGCACGGGCCCCTGTTCCAGCAGGTGGTGGATGGTGAACTGCGGCCCGGTCCGGCGTGACTGGACCGTCTCGGGCCGGGCCTGGACCATGAAGAGTTCCCCGGTCTCTCCGTCGCGGGCCCATTCCATGTCCATGGGCCGGCCGTAGTGGTTTTCGACCGTGACGGCCCAGCGGGCGAGGGCGAGGATCTCGGCGTCGCCCAGCACGAAGGCCCGGCGCTCGGCCTCCGAGGTGTCCACCATCCGGGTGCGGGCGCTCCCGCCGCGGCTGTAGACCATTTTCCGGGCCTTGGAGCCGAGGGATTTCTCGATGATCGGGGTGATGCCCTCCGCGGCCGCGGACTCTGTCAGGAGCGGCTTGAAGACCAGGTACTTGTCCGGATTGATGGTGCCCTGGACGACGGTTTCGCCAAGGCCCCAGGCCGCGCTGATGACGGCGGCGCGGGGAAAGCCCGAGTCGGTATCGATGGAGAACATCACCCCGGAGGCGCCGACGTCGGAGCGCACCATCCGCTGGACGCCGATCGAGAGGGCAACGTCCATGTGGTCGAAGCCCTTGACCTCGCGGTAGCTGATGGCCCGGTCCGTGAAGAGTGAGGCGTAACAGCGGCGACAGGCGTCCAGCAGTTCCCGCTCACCCGCGATGTTCAGGAAGGTCTCCTGCTGCCCGGCGAAGCTCGCGTCCGGGAGATCCTCCGCCGTCGCGCTGCTGCGCACGGCCACGGCGAGCCGGTCCATGCCGGCCCGGTCCCCCAGGGTCCGGTAGTGGGCGCGGATGGCTTCGGCGATGTCGCCGGGGAACTCGCTGGCCAGGAACAGGTCCCGGATGGCCTCGCCGGTGGCGCGCAGTGTGGCATCCCCGGCCCGGTAGGCGGCAATGCGCGATCGCATGGCGGCGTCGATCCCGTTGGCCGCGACGAACGAGCGGTACGCGGCGGCTGTGGTGGCGAACCCGTCAGGGACCCGTATCCCCTCGCCTTGGAGGGTCCGGATGAGCTCGCCGAGCGAGGCGTTCTTCCCGCCGACCCGCGGGACGTCGGCCATGCCGATCTCGTCAAACCACATCACGGGCCATTCAGCCATCACAGCACTCCTGTGCGTTGTCGGTGGACCCATACTGCGCGGGACCGGCATCCCGGGGTCAGGGGCTTTGGACCCGCGCGCCCCCTCCGGCTACTGTGCCGGCTGCCCCGGGCCGCCGCCGTCGAAATCGCCGGACACCTGCGGGATCGCCGGAACTATACGGCGATGTCGCGCGGATCCGGCGAACTCGAGGGTGCTGGGGTCGCGCGGGGTGCGGGGGTGCCGGGTCGCGCGCATCCGGCGAACTCGCGGCTAGGGGGTGGCGTCACGTGCGCTAGTCTTCGGCGGCGCTGATTCCGAACTCGCTCTTGAGCCGCACGCGGGCACCGCGCTCAACCAGTGTGGGTATGTAGGTCCGGATCCGGCCTGCGTTCAGGGCATCGAATTCCTCGCCGACGATCCCGGCGATGTGCATCCGCGGCACGTGCGGAAACCTGGCAGCCAGACGCTCGACAACCTGATCAATGCTGGGTTCTTTCGCATCGTCCGTCACTTCTTCAGTGTGGAGCGGTCGGGTCCCGGCGTCAATGAATCTTCAGCTGGCAGGCGGCAGCAGGTGGCCCAGGCTCCGCAGGTAGGTGCCAAAGCCGTGGGGCGCCCGGGCATGGGTCCGGCCGGAGGTCATGACCCTGATGCTGTCCGTTGCGGTGACCGTGAAGGCGCGGCTGCGGAGGCTGTGCACCAGGGTCCGGTCTTCTTCGGACGTGACCCGGGCGAACCCTCCGGCGGCAAGATAGGCGGAAGCCCGGACCCCGAAATTCGCGCCATAGATATGCGGGTGGTCCTCTCGGAAGGGGTGGCGTTCGTGCCAGCACCGGAGCAGTTCAGGGTCCATCCCGGCGGGGTCCGGTTCCACGGAACCCAGCACGGCGTCGGCCCCGGCCTCGGCGAACTCCAGCTGGCGCACCAGCCAGTTCTCCGGCACCCTGGAATCGGCGTCGGTGTTGGCCAGCCAGGTCCGGCCGGCCCAGGGCGGCGGCGTCCAGCGCTGGCCGGGCGGCCGCCGCCGGGTCACGCCGATGCCGGAGGCCCGGACGCCAGCGGCCCGGCTGGCGCCGGCGCTGCGGTAGCTGACCTCCAGTGCGCTGAAACGCGGGTCCGAGGCTGCGAAGCCGGCCATGACGGCGGCGGAGCCGTCCGTGCAGCTGTCCAGTACCACCGTCACCCGGGTCGCGACGTCGGACCGGACCCTGCGGAGGGCGTCCGCGGACCGCTGGACGGCCTCCAACGCCAGTTCCAGGTGGTCTTCCTCGTTGTTTGCGGGCATGACGACGGCGACCCGGTCGATGCGGTGCCCGCGCGGCAATGGCAACGCCGTCATCGGGGTCACCGCATCCGTTCCGGGCCGCCCAGGCCCGGCGCGGCACCCGGTATAGCGTCCGGGGCAAGGAACACCTCGAGCACAAAGTCGCGCTCCTGGTAGGTCCCGCCGCCCGCCCAGCCCAGGTGCCGCCGGGCCGCGGCGTGGACCGCGTCGCCGTCGAGTTCCCAGCCGGAAATGGGGTGCCGCCAGTGGCACAGCGCGAGGGTCCCGCCGGGCATGATCGAGCCTTGAATCCGGTCGAACAGTCCGGCGAGCTCTGCCGGTGAGAGGTAGTAGCCCACCTCTGAAACCACGATCAGATCGAACGATCCGTCCGGCCACTCGTTTGGGACGGTCAGGTGTCGCGTCGTCGCCGCGGGCAGGTGCACGAGCCGCCTGGCGGCACCGTCCAGCGCGGTGCCGCTGGCATCGACGGCGAGGAAGCTTCCGCACCGCGGCGCGAGTTCCACGCTCAGGGTCCCGATGGAGCAGCCGATCTCCAACCCGGACGTGTAGCTGCTGCCGGGCAGCGCGGCGAGCGTGAGGGTGCGTTTGCGCTGCTCGTACCAGCTCGAGGTGTACTGCCAGGGGTCCTCCTCCCGGGCGTGGACCGCATCGAACACGCGCTCCGCGTCGCCCGCGACGAAGGGCCGCCGGGACCCGCCATCGCCCGGGCCATCGCCCGGGCCGTCCGCAGGGCTGACCGCCTGGCCGTCGACCGGGGCGATCGCAGGGTGCCAGGCAAACGTCTCCCAGGTCCGCTCAAAGTGTGCCAGGAAGGCCGGAGGCAGGAGCACCTCGTCGCCCGGCAGCCCGGAGAGCGGGCGGACCTGGGACACATGTGCCGCCATCGCGGCGGCCTTGGCCTCAAGCTCTGCCGGGCGCAGCGGCAGCCGGAACCAGCCGCGCCATGCGCCGCCGGCCGGGTCGCCGCC
>NZ_KI914934.1:33367-36679 GCF_000520575.1 Arthrobacter sp. I3 | reverse complement strand
GCGGCCGGAGCCGGAGCTTCAGCCTTGGGTACTGCAGCCGCCGGCGCTGTGGGCGCAGCGGGGCCAGGCGCAGGCGCCGGACGGGTCGCTGCCGGGCTGGCAGATGCCTGGGGGGCGGACGCCGGAGCTTCTGACTTCGAAGCTGCGGGGGCGTCGGGGTAAGCGTTGCGCAGTTTCCGCACAACGGGAGCCTCGATTGTTGACGAGGCGGAGCGAACGAATTCGCCCAGTTCCTGCAGTTTGGTTACTGCATCTTTGGAAGTAATACCGAGCTCTTTAGCAAGCTCATGTACGCGGACCTTGGCCACATTTCTCCTGTCTCGGTCCGCACCGAGCCAGGCACGAACCGTCTACTTCTTACTGCGGGCCTCCGCCGCGAATGCAGCTGAAAGGCCCATTGCAGAGCGCAACAAAGTTGTCATCGTTGCGCACTCATCGCTGGGAACTCATCGGGTTTCCATCAGTTTTCTGACCCGCTTTCAGGTTGGACGGTTGTTGCTGCGGCCACCGGGGTGCCCACGGCTTCCGTGCCGGCAGTGATCCGGCGTTCAACATCGGCTGTACCGGCTGCGCCGTTGAGGGCGCGGCCGAACGCTCGACGTTTGACCGCCAGTGCCAGGCACTTTTCGCTGGGGTGCAGCCATGCTCCCCGGCCAGCCATCCGGCGTCGTTCATCCACCACGACGGCGGACGAACCACCGGCGCCGGCGACGAGCCGGAGTAACTCCGACCGCGATCCTTTTTGTCGGCATCCGATACAGGTGCGCTGCGGCTGATTCCCGAGGTGTTGCACATGTGCCACGTTCGAGTATCTTCCTGCCAGTACAACTGCTTGGTGAATCACCGCGTCTCGGGAATCCGGGAAAAACCCAGACGCGCCAAAGACACACGGATACCGGCCGTTAGGCGCGGTCATGTCTATTCTAGCCCCTCCGGCGCCCGGGTCCCGAACCCAGGCATGCCGGTCAGCTTGGAAATCACGGCTAACCCGTGAGAGCGCACACAGGCTGCGGGCCGCGATGGCGACCCGCAGCGCCTGTTGGTGCCCGTGTTCGTGCGCTTGCGCGCCCGCGCTATTTGCCGGTGTTGACGGCGGCGTCGGAGACGATGTCGATTCGCCATCCCGTGAGCTTGGCGGCGAGACGGGCGTTCTGCCCCTCCTTGCCGATGGCGAGGGAGAGCTGGTAGTCGGGAACGACCACCCGGGCCGAACGCGTCGCTTCGTCGGTGATTGTGACCGAATTCACGCGCGACGGCGAGAGGGCGCTGGCGATGAAGGTCGCCGGATCATCGTTGTAGTCAACGATGTCGATCTTCTCGTCGTTCAGTTCAGTCATGACCGCCCGGACACGCGACCCCATTTCACCGATGCAGGCACCCTTGGCGTTCACGCCGGGGGTGTTTGCCTTGACGGCGATCTTGGTGCGGTGGCCGGCTTCGCGGGCAAGCGCCACGATTTCGACCGAACGGTCCGCGATCTCGGGAACTTCGAGTTCGAAGAGCTTCCGGACGAGCCCGGGGTGGGAGCGGGACAGCGTGATGGACGGGCCCTTGGTGCCGCGGTGGACGTCGATCACGAAAGCGCGCAGCCGGTTGCCGTGGATGTACTTCTCGCCGGGAACC
This sequence comes from Arthrobacter sp. I3, assembly GCF_000520575.1. Classification (NCBI taxonomy): domain Bacteria; kingdom Bacillati; phylum Actinomycetota; class Actinomycetes; order Micrococcales; family Micrococcaceae; genus Arthrobacter; species Arthrobacter sp. I3. The sequence continues at coordinate 35,056 of NZ_KI914934.1, read as the reverse complement.
TGCTCGGGCGGCGGCAGCAGTGCCTCCACCGTGCCCAGGTTCACCTGGATCATGTGCGGGTTGTTGCCCTGCTGGATGGTGCCGGCGACAAGCTCACCTTCACGGCCCTTGAACTGGCCCAGCACGTTGTCGTCCTCAGCGTCCCGGAGGCGCTGCAGGATGATCTGCCGTGCGGTGCTCGCCGCGATGCGTCCGAAGCCCGCGGGGGTGTCCTCGAACTCGCCGATCGGGGCGCCGTCGTCGTCGATCTCGGTGGCCCAGATGGTCACGTGGCCGCTCTTGCGGTCGAGCTCGGCCCGGGCCTTTTCGAAGGCGCCGGGGGTCTTGTGATAGGCCACGAGCAGTGCCTGCTCGATTGTTGGAATCAGGAGATCCAGCGGGATTTCACGCTCACGCTCCAGGAGTCTCAGTGCGCTCATGTCAATATCCATCAGGCCTCCTCAGAAGGTCCATTGTTTGCTTTTTCCAAGCCGGCCTCTTCGAGGTGGCTGAACTCTATCTCGACTTTTCCGCTGCGGATCCTGTCGAAAGGAAGCTTGACGGGTTCACCTTGTTTGGGCTTCATGCCCTTCTTGACGGCGATTTCCGGAACGAGGGTGACTCCCCCATCGTCTACGGACTGGACCCTGCCGGTGACGTTGTCGCCCTGGATCACGTTCACGTTGACCATCCGCCCGCGGGCACGGTGCCAGTGCCGCTCCTCTGTCAGTGGACGGCCGACGCCGGGTGAAGAGACTTCGAGCTCATAGGGGCGCGCGTCCATGCTGGGGTCGTTGTCCAGGGTGTCCGAGAGGGTCTTGGAGATCTCGGCGATGACGTCGAGCCCGACGCCCCCGGTCTCCTCCTGCGGCAGGTCCACCACTACGTGGACCACCCGGTTGGCGCCGGCGACATGGATGGATACGTCCTCCAGGTACAGCCGGTTCGCCAGCACTGCGGGTTCCAGGAGTGCGTGAAGGCGCTCGGCCTCGACATTTTGAACGGTTGCGGCTTCAGCCTTTCCCGTCCCGGTCCGGTCTGTTGAAGTCGTGGCTTCTGCGTTGGTCATGATGCCGGCCGCCTCCCGCTAGATGATGTTGTGTGTACTAGCCTAGCGATTTTCCGGGCGGCGTGGTGCACGCAGTTCCGGGCCGGCATGACAACATGGTCTGTTGTGAAAGACGACACCAGGGAAAAGCGATGGCAGGATCACTTTCCCCGGTCGCTCCCCCGCTATGTGCTTTTGGTGTGCCTCGCCCTGGTGGTGGTGAGCCTGGGCGTGGTCCTGACGCCGGCCAGGCCGCCGGAGCCTGCGGCCCCGCCCTTTTCTGAGCAGGCGCGCGCCACCGCACTGGCCGAAACCCGGCAACTGCTGGACGCCGGCAGCCAGCTTGGCACCGCGGCCCGGGCCGGTTCAAAAGACGGCCCGGCCGAGGGCGCGGATGGCCGTCCGGCCGATGCCGGGAATCCCGCCATCGACCGGACTGTGACCTTGCTGACACTCCAGGCGCAAGCTCTGCTGGCGCCGGGAGAAAGTCCTGCGGACCCGGCCGGCGCGGCTTCCGCCTCCGGCCGGGCAACGCCCCCGGCAGCGTCCTCCGCCGCATCGACTCCGTCCGCTTCCGGAGGACCCAGCACCGGGGCGTCCGCCGCACCTCTTCCGGCTACCGCCGCCGGGCTGGTGGCGGCCTTGGCAGGCAGCGGCCGCCA
>NZ_KI914934.1:21448-33267 GCF_000520575.1 Arthrobacter sp. I3 | reverse complement strand
TTGGCAGGCAGCGGCCGCCAGCGCCTCGCGGACGCTGCCAAGGCCGACGGCGGCATGGCACGGCTGTTGGCCGCCGTCGGCACCGCTCAGCTGCTACAGGCGTCCGCCCTCGCCGCCGGCACCGGAACGGCGGCGCCGGCAGCCGACGTAACCCCGCCGCAGGTGTCCGGCACCTGCCCGTCGCAGTCAGCAACGGCCCCAACCACAGAGGGTCAGGCCGCAACTGAACCGTCCACAGCAGCGCAGCTCGAAGGAGAGCCATCCGCGGCCGCATCCAGCCTCGGCGGCGCCCTGGCGTCGGCTGCGCGGACCGAGGCGCAGACCATCTACGGCTACCAGGTGGCGCTGACCCGGCTCGGCGGCGACGCGGCGAAATCCGCGGCCGGGGAACTGGCCCATCATGACGCGCTCCTTGGCGCCGTGGAATCCCTGAGCCGGCTGCACTGTTCCGCGGTGCCGCCACGCGAGGCGGGCTACGCGCTGGCGCCGTCCTTCCTGGCCTCCCCCGCCGCCGGCCTCGGCGACCTGGAAGCCGCCGCCCTGCCGGTCTATGGCGACCTCGTGGCGCTGAGTGAGGGCGGGACCCGGCAGTGGGCCATCGCTGCACTGTTCGGGTCTGCGAAGCGGGCGGTGCAGTGGGGTGCGGATTCCGGCGCCCTGCCGGGCCTGGACAGGGCGTCGATGCCGACGCGGCCGGCGGGCGAAACGCCGTCGCAGCCCGCAGGCTGAACGCCGGAGCAAGCCTCGGCTTATTTTGGTAAGCCTTGGAATACTGGCATGCCCCGGCCCCGGGTGATTTGCTGTAGGCATGGAAACGACCGGCGCCGCAACCCAGCACGAGAACGAGCCGCACCACAATGACATCGCACACCGCCTCAATTGGCTCCGCGCGGGCGTCCTGGGGGCCAATGACGGCATCGTCTCCGTCGCAGCGATCGTCGTCGGCGTCGCCGGCGCCACCACCGATACCGGAGCAATCCTGCTCGCGGGCGCCGCGGGCGTGGTGGGCGGCGCTATCTCGATGGCGCTCGGGGAATATGTCTCCGTCAGCAGCCAGAAGGACAGCCAGCACGCCTTGATCGAAAAGGAGCGCCGGGAGCTGGAGGAACAGCCGGAGGAAGAGCTCGAGGAGCTCGCGGCGATCTACCAGGGCAAGGGCCTCAGCCCCGCGACCGCACGGACGGTGGCCAAGGAACTGACGGCGCACGATGCGCTCGGCGCGCACCTCTCAGCCGAACTCCATATTGACGAGACCGACATCGTGAGCCCGTGGCACGCGGCGTTCGCTTCTGCCATCGCGTTTCTCGCCGGTGCAATCCTGCCCATGATGGCCATCCTGCTGCCGCCGGAAAGCATCAGGATTCCGCTGACCTTCGTGGCCGTGCTCGTGGCGTTGGCCGCCACCGGCGCCGTGGGCGCGTGGATTGGCGGTGGCTCAAAGCTCAAGGCAGCGATCCGCGTGGTGATTGGCGGCGCCGTTGCCCTGGTGGCAACGTTCGCCATCGGCAACGCGCTCGGCGCGAGCGGCATCGTCTAAAGGCCCCCGGGTTCCAGAGGAACCATCCGAGGTCCGCCTGGGGCAGGCCAACGCGGCGGCGACCCCTCCGGCCCTACGATAGGTCCCGTGAACGCGATCCCAGATGTCCCCATCCCGCCTGATCTTTCCCGCCGGTACGCCCGTACCCCTGCGGGACGCACCTGGCTGGCGACACTTCCTGACCTGGTCGGGCGATTCCTCGACCAGTGGGACCTGGAGCCGGATCTGGAACCGGGGGCCCTTCCCTGGAATGGGCACGGCGGCGTCGTCATTCCTGTGCGGCGCAGGGACGGGCAGGGGTCCCAGGGCAAGGGCGAGGCAGCCGTGCTGAAGCTGGCTTTTCCGCACGAGGAGGCCACTCGCGAACACCACGCCCTCGCCCTGTGGGGAGGCCACGGCGCCGTCAGGCTGCTGGCCGCCGACGCCGGTTCCTGCGCCCTGCTCCTGGAGCGTCTGGACGCCTGCCGCTCCCTCCTGGATGTCCCGTTGGACACAGCGGTGACGGTGTGGGGCGGCGTGGTCCGCCAGCTCAGCGTGGTCCCGGACAGCCGGCCGGAGTGGCGGGAAATCGACCACGTGGCGGCACGGGCCGAGCAGTGGAGCGATGAATTCCCGGAGGCGTGGGAACACCTCGGGCGGCCGTTCCCACGATGGCTGCTCGAGGCGGCGCTGGAGGTCTGCCAGACCCGTGGCGCCGTCGGCCGGCGGTCCGGCAAGGACGTCCTGGTCCATGCGGACCTGCACTATTTGAACGTCCTGGCCCGGCCCGGCGTCCCGGAGCCGGCAACCCGGAACCCACCGGCGGGGCCGGAACAGTACGCTGCGATCGATCCCCAGCCAATGGTCGGCGAGGCGGAGTTCGCCGTGGCCCCGGTGCTGTGGAACAGGATCCGGGAGTTGCCCCAGCAGGATCCCGGGCGGGCGCTGCTCGCGCGGTGCGCGGATTTCAGTGCGGCCGCCGGTCTGGACGCCGAGGCCGCCCGGCAGTGGAGTCTGGCGCGCGAGGTGGAGAACGCCCTCTGGTATGCCTCGCAGCGCCATCACGAAGGCGATCTGGCCCGATCGCTGTGGGTGGCGAGCACGCTGGCCGGCCGGACGCTTCCCGGCCTGCCCGCCCCGCAGTCACTCCCGACGCCCGGGGAAGCCGGCGGGATAGCTGGCGGCTAGCCCCGCACGGCCGCCAGCGCGTCGCGGACGGCGTCGACGGCGACTCTGACATCGGCGTCGTCCGTGCTCCAGTTGCTCACCGAAATCCGCAGGATATCGCGGTCCTGCCAGCGTGACCCGGACATCCAGACCCGGCCATCAGCCATGACCCTCTCCGTCACGGCCCGGGTCAGGGCGTCGTCGCCAAACGCCAGGGACACCTGGGTGTAGTCGACGTCGTTGAGCACCTCCACGCCGTCCAGCGCCCCGAGCTGTTCGGCCAGCTGCGCGGCCCGGTGCACGAGCGTGCGGACCTGGCTGGCGACACCGTCACGGCCCAGGGATTTGAGCGCTGCCCACACCGGCACGCCGCGCGCCCGGCGGGAGAGCTCGGGCACTCTTTGGGACGGGTCTCCGGCCCCGTCGGCGGCCTGGATCAGGTAGCTGGCGTGCAGCCCCATCGCCGACCGCAGCGCCTGGGCGTCGCGCACGATCACGATCCCGCAGTCGTAGGGGACATTGAGGGTCTTGTGCGCATCTGTGCCCCACGAATCGGCCAGGCCGAGTCCCGCGGTCAGGGCGGACAGTTCGGGCACGGCGGCCGCCCAGAGCCCGAACGCCCCGTCCACGTGGACCCAGGCCCCATGCGCCTTCGCGACGGCGATGGCCTCGGCGAAGGGGTCGAAGGCACCCGAATGCAGGTTGCCGGCCTGCAGGCACACGAGGGCCGGGCCGGGGCGGCCGCCCTCCCCCGTGCTGAGTGCAAGGTCCAGGGCGCAGTCCAGCTCGGCCGGGATGATGCGCCCCTGATGGTCGGAGGGCACCACGGTGGGGTGCCCGAGGCCCAGATAGCGCAAGCCGAGGTCGATCGTTTCGTGGCGCTCCTGGCCCGCGAAGCAGCGGATCCGGGGCGCACCGGCGAGGCCGTCGCCGTCGAGGTCCCAGCCGGCATCGGCCATGAGCCGCCAGCGGGCGGCGGCGAGCCCGGTGAAGTTGGCCATGGTGGCACCGGTGGCAAAGCCGACGTCGGACTCCTCGGGAAGACCCAGGAGCTCAAGGATCCATTTGCCGGCGGCTTCCTCGATCGCGGCGGTGGCGGGCGTGGCGAAACGCAGCCCCGTATTTTGGTCCCAGGCGCTGAGCAGCCAGTCCGCGGCCAGGGCGGCCGGCAGTGTGCCGCCGATGACCCAGCCGAAGAACCGCCCGGACGGCATGGCCATCAGCCCGGGTTCGGCCTTGGCCGCGAGATAGTCCACCACCTCCGCGGCCGGCATCCCCTGTGGGGGCAGCGGGCCGCCGAAGTCGGCCGCGAGCTCGGCCGCCGTCGCCTTCGGTCCGATCCGGCGTGTCTCCTGGCTCTCAAGCCACCGGCGTGCGTGCCCGGCCGCGGCGTCGAGGGCATCCCGGTAGCGTTCCTCACTTGCCGACATAGCTGCATGCTACGCCCGGCGCCAACGGACCGGGAGTCCCATGCGGGTGCCGCGGACCTAGTTGGTGCGTGCACCAGTGCGGCCCTGGGCTTTTTAAGGGGATGGTGGAACGAGTGATGAAAGAGAATGCAGCTCGGGCGCCACCCGCGATGGAGGCCGCAATTTCCTCAATGTACCTTGACGGGTACGTAACCGGACGGGTACCTTCAAGGCGTGGAAGCCGTTATGCACGCCTTGTCAGACGAGAATCGCCGCATAATTCTCGAGCACCTGCGCCGACAGCCGGCGTCGGTCTCCGAACTCGCGGCCGCACTGCCGATCGCTCGCCCGGGGGTCTCACGCCACCTCCGCGTGTTGCGCGAGGCCGGGCTCGTTGAAGTGCACTCACAGGCACAGCAGCGCATCTACAGCCTTCGGCCGGAGCCACTCGCAGAGTTGGATACTTGGCTCGGCCCGTACCGCACATTGTGGGAAGGCCGCTTAAACGCTTTGCATACCGAGATCTCGCGGGGTCACCGCGAGGAGAGGAGCACGACACAATGGCACAGCCAAACAGCGTGATAGGAAGCATTCGCTCGCTCGGTGACGGGAAGGGCGCTGTACGGATGGACTCGCTTTTCGGGACGCCGGCCACAGATCTGTGGACGGCGCTGACCGACCCGACGCGCCTCGCCCGGTGGGTCGCCCGGGTCGATGGCGACCTACATCCCGGTGGGGCGTTCACGGCAGTCTTTACGAGCGGATGGGAAGGCGCCGGACGGGTCGAGTTGTGCGAGGCACCGCGCCGGCTGACCGTGACGATGTCGCCCGGCAGCGAGGAGGAAACGGTCATTGAGGCGGTACTGACTCCCGAGGGACCTGGCACGCGGCTGATTGTTGAGGAACGCGGTCTCCCGCTCGGCGAAATCGCGGCCTATGGAGCGGGCTGGCAGGTGCACATCGAGGATCTGATCAGCTACGAGGCGGGCCTGGAATCCAGCGAGTGGCGCAGCCGATGGATCGAGCTGAACCCGGTGTACGAAGCGCGCTACCGCCTCGATGCCTAATAGGGTCGCGGTTTACCAGAGGCCGCTTCGGTTGTCCGTGAAGGGCCATGTTTGGGCCGCGCCATTCTAGGACAGGTTGTCCTGCCAGACGTCGGAACCGAGCTTGATGATCAGCGCGCCCACCACCACCAGGAACACGATCCGGATGAACTTGCTCCCCTGCCGGACCGCAGTCCGGGCACCGAGGTAGCCGCCGGCCATGTTCGCCATGCCCAGCAGCAGCCCGAGCCCCCACAGCACGGCGCCGTGCGGAACAAAGAACAGCAGGGCGCCGGCGTTAGTGGCCACGTTCACGATCTTGGCCTTGGCGCTGGCCTCCAGGAAGGCGTAGCCCATGGCCGAGACGAGGGCGATGATTAGGAACGATCCGGTGCCGGGACCGATCAGGCCATCGTAGAAGCCGATCACGCCGCCGATCAGGCAGGCCACCACGTAGTGCCGGTGCCCCTCGTGGCGCAGCTTGGTCAGCTCACCGATGCCGGGCTGGAAGGCGGTGAAGAGCGCGACGGCGATCAGCGCCAGCACGATGATCGGCTTGAACACGCTGGCCGGCAGGTTGGCAGCAAGCGCCGCACCGCCGTAGCTGCCTGCCAGCGCGATCGCTGCCATGGGCAGGGCGGTGCGCAGGTCCGGCCGGACGCGGCGGTAGTACGTGGCCGCGCTGGTGCTGGTGCCGAAGATGGAGCCCATCTTGTTGGTCGCCAGCGCCTGGACCGGGCTGATGCCCGGCACCAGGAGCATCGCCGGGAGCTGGATGAGCCCGCCGCCACCGACGACGGCGTCGACCCATCCGGCCGCCAGGCCGGCCACGACGATCAGGATGACAGTTCCGAGCTGGATCGATTCGAGTCCGGAGACCATTGCCTAGTGCGGCCCGGGACGGCGCGGCATCAGCTGTTGCGCACGGCGTTGACCACGTAGTCAACAGCCTTGTCAACGGCTACATTCTCGGCATTGCCGCTGCGGCGGTCCTTGATCTCCACGACGCCGTCCACGAGTCCGCGCCCGACGGCGAGGATGGTGGGGACGCCGACGAGTTCGGCATCGCCGAACTTCACGCCGGGGGAAACCTTGGGGCGGTCGTCATAGATGACGTCCAGGCCGGCAGCCTCGAGCTCCAGGGACAGTTTTTCGGCGGCGGCGAAGATTTCCTCACCGCGGCCCACGGCCACAACGTGGATGTCGGCGGGGGCGACGGCCCGCGGCCAGACCAGGCCCCGGTCATCGTGGTTGGACTCTGCCAGGGCCGCCACGGCGCGGGTGACGCCGACGCCGTAGGAGCCCATGGTCACCACCACCTGCTTGCCGTTCTGGTCCAGGACTTTCAGGTCCAGGGCGGCGGCGTACTTCCGGCCGAGTTGGAAGATGTGGCCCATTTCGATGCCGCGGGCGGTTTCGAGGGGACCGGAACCGTCGGGCGCCTCGTCGCCGGCGCGCACCTCGGTGCACTCGATGACTCCGTCCCAGCCGAAGTCGCGTCCGGCGACGAGGCCAAAGACGTGCTTGCCGGCCTCGTTGGCGCCGGTGACCCAGGCAGAGCCGCTGACGACGCGGGGATCCACAAGGTAGAGCAGCTTTGCGGCGCCCTCGCTGCCCAGCAGCCGCGCGTCCAGGGACATGCCGGGGCCGAGGTAGCCCTTGACGATCAGGGGCTGCTTCTTGAGGTCGTCTTCGTTGGCGGCTTCGAGCGTGATCTCGCCGGCAATCGGCAGGAAGGACCCGATGTTCGCCTCGACGCGCTTGAGGTCAACGCCGCGGTCTCCGGGGAGGCCGATGACGACGATCTGGCGTTCGCCGGTGGGCAGCGTCACGGCGAGGACGACGTTCTTGAGCGTGTCGGCGGCGGTCCAGGGACCGCCGTCGGCCTCTGTGCGCGGAACCAGGACGTTGGCGGCGTCGACGAGGGTTTCGATGGTGGGGGTGTCCGGGGTGTCGCGGACTTCGGCGGCCGGGGCGTTGCTGAAGTCGATGTCCGCGGGGACCACGGTGGTGACGGCCTCGACGTTGGCCGCGTAGCCGCCGGCCGAGCGCACGAAGGTGTCCTCACCGATCTCGGTGGGGTGCAGGAATTCCTCGCTCTTGGACCCGCCCATGGCACCGGCAGTGGCAGCAACCGGAATCACTTCGAGGCCGAGGCGCTCGAAGATCTTCAGGTACGCGCCGCGGTGGGCGGCGTAGCTGTCGTCCAGGCCGGCGTCGTCGACGTCGAAGGAGTAGGAGTCCTTCATGATGAATTCGCGGCCGCGCAGCAGGCCTGCGCGGGGACGCGCCTCATCGCGGTACTTGTTCTGGATCTGGTAGATGCTCAGCGGCAGGTCCTTGTACGAGGAGTACAGGTCCTTGACCAGCAGGGTGAACATCTCCTCGTGCGTGGGGGCCAGAAGGTAGTCGTTGCCCTTGCGGTCCTTGAGCCGGAAGATGCCCTCGCCGTATTCGGTCCAGCGGTTCGTGGCCTCGTAGGGTTCCTTGGGCAGCAGCGCCGGGAAGTGGACTTCCTGGGCTCCGATGGCGGTCATTTCCTCGCGGATGACCTGCTCCACCTTGCGCAGCACACTCAGCCCCAGCGGGAGCCAGGTGTAAATGCCGGGCGCGGCCCGCCGGATGTAGCCGGCGCGGACCAGGAGCCGGTGGCTGGCCACCTCGGCGTCGGCGGGATCTTCGCGCAGGGTGCGCAGGAACAGCTTGGAGAGTCGAAGGACCACAGGTGGGGTATCCGTTTCTGGGGAAGTGCGGGCAAAGCCTAAGAAAAGCATCTAGGTACTAATCTACCGTCCAGAGCGCGCCGCTTTGCCGCGCCGGCCCCGCCGCGTCCCCGCTACTGCCCCGCTTCTCCCCCGCTTCTCCCCCGCTTCTGCGGAGCGCGGCGCATGGAAGAGCCACGCCATAACTGATGGAAGCCCCTGGCCGTTTCCGGCTGGTCATCCCGTCATGGCGTGGCTCCGTGGCCCCAGCACCCCCAGATCTCAGGCTGCGAGCTACTTGGTGTCGTCTCCAGGCGCTGTCTTCCCCGGAAAATGCGTTGGGAAATGTGTGCGCCTATGCGACACGGCTAGGTAGAACCTATGTGACATGCGGCCGGGAAGCAATAGTCTGCAACCGGATATTTTCGGCATGTCGTTGCGGGTCCGGTGCGCGGCGGCAATCGGGCTACTTCCCGACGAGCACGGCGGCCTGGTCCAGTAATTTTCCGGCCCGGGAGATGGCGTCGGCCTCGCTGCCGCCACCTGCCGCGCTGACGGTGATGAGAACGCCGTCCTGGATCACCTGTCCGGTAATCGCCGATTGCTTCCGGCCGCCCGGCAGTGTGGTGTCTGTCCGGTACGCGACGGTGCCCGCGGTTGAGCCGAATCCGGCCAGCTTGGTCAGTTTGAGGTCCACTTTGGTGCCATTGGTCGTGAATGAAAGGGCTGAGCACTTATTGAAGTCCTCGCCCTGGGCGAGTCCCTTCTCGAGCAGCTTGGCGTCAGCCCGGAACGCCAGGGAGACACCCGTGGAAGCGCCCGTCCCGGCATCTTGGGCCACCCCCGCCGCGACCGCCGTGCCCTCGGTCGAGGCTGCCTGGCCGCCAAGGGCCAGAGCCGCGCACTCCGCGGGTTCTACCGAGATCGATGCCAGCAAGGACTTTGCCTGCTCGACCGACTTCTTGAGATCGGCAAGCTGCATCACGGTGAGCGGCTTGCCGTGCGCATCCTTCAACTGTGCCACGAGGGCCGTCAGTTCATCGCTCGTGTAAGCCTTGGCTTGCGTCTGGGTGGGAGTAGGCGTCGCGGCCGCGCTGGGAACCGTCGTTGCGGCCTGGGCTTGCGCACTCTTGGCTGTATCCGTCGAGCCGGTGGGGGTGCCACATGCGGCCAATCCCACGGCGCCCCAGGCGAGGAGCGCCGAGGCCCCGAAAATGCGCAGCACTGATGTCTTCATGTTTCCCCCAAAAAACTAGACCGGCCAGCCGGCATTTGCCCGCTAGAAGAGCACTGTAGCGAACGTGCCCACCTGGCGAAAGCCCACCCGATCGTAGGTGGCGCGCGCCTTGGCGTTGAACCCGTTGACGTACAGGCTGGTCACCGGCGCGAGGGTCTGGGCGAGGACGACGACGGCGGCCATGTAGCCCGCGCTCAGTCCCAGTCCGCGGAAGTCGGGATTCATCCAGACACCCTGGACCTGGGTCACTTCCGGCGTGACGGCTCCGAGTTCGGCCTTGAAGACCACATCGCCGGCGGCGTTCACGTGCACGAGGGAATGGCCCTGGCGGATGAGGCTCTTGACGCGCCGGCTGTAATACTCCCTGCCGCCAAGGTAGGGCGAATAGCCCACTTCTTCCTCAAACATTGCGGCGCATGCGGGCAGGATCTTGTCGAAGTCAGCCAGCTGGCCAAAGCCGAGTGCGGGCTCGGGCCGGACAGCGGGCGGGCCCGAGATCGTCAGCAGGGGCTGGTGGTCCCGGACTTCGTGGGCGGTCTGGCCGAGCTGCTCCAGCGCCGCGTAGAGAGCCAGCACAGTTTCGGCGGGGCCAAAGATCGAGGCGTAGCGGCGCCCGGAGCGGTGCGCGGCCATCGCAATGAGACCGGCGAGCTCGGGCGCCAGTTCGATCGGCACCAGGTTGGCGCCGGCCCAGCAGGCACCGAGGAGGGTGCCGCCGTCGAACACGCCAAGAATGCTGGCGCCCCCTGCCGTGGGAGACGCCGTACCGGCGGTCTCCAGGTGCGAGAGGATGAAGACATTGGCGACGGCGTCCCGGTCCGCCAGCGCCAGCAGTTGTCCGGTGTCCGCGCCGCCAAGGACCCGGACGACGACGCCGGGAGCGGCGTCGTCCTTACGAGACGCTAACCACGGGGCTACCCTTGACAGCATCTTCGCCATCGGCGTCCCCCATCTCTTCTGCGATACGCATGGCTTCTTCGATCAGTGTCTCAACAATCTGATCCTCCGGGACAGTCTTGATGACCTCGCCCCTGACAAAGATCTGGCCCTTGCCGTTGCCGGAGGCAACGCCGAGATCGGCCTCTCGGGCCTCGCCGGGACCATTGACCACGCAGCCCATAACTGCCACGCGCAGCGGGACCTCCATGCCTTCCAGGCCAGCGGTGACCTGCTCGGCGAGCGTGTAGACGTCCACCTGGGCGCGGCCGCAGGACGGGCAGGAGACGATTTCCAGCTTGCGGGGGCGCAGGTTGAGCGACTGCAGGATCTGGTTGCCCACCTTGATTTCCTCGACCGGCGGGGCCGAGAGGGAGACGCGGATGGTGTCGCCGATCCCGCGGGAGAGCAGGGCGCCAAACGCCGTGGCGGACTTAATGGTGCCCTGGAAGGCCGGTCCCGCCTCGGTGACGCCGAGGTGCAGGGGCCAGTCGCCCTTCTCGGCCAGCATCTCGTAGGCGGCAACCATGATGACCGGGTCGTTGTGCTTGACGGAGATCTTGAAGTCGTGGAAACCGTGCTCCTCGAAGAGCGACGCCTCCCAGACGGCGGATTCCACGAGGGCTTCCGGGGTGGCCTTGCCGTATTTCTTCATGATGCCCGGTTCCAGGGATCCGGCGTTGACGCCGATCCGGATGGAGGTGCCGTGGTCCTTGGCGGCGCGGGCGATCTCCTTGACCTGGTCATCGAACTTGCGGATATTGCCCGGGTTCACACGCACGGCGGCACAGCCGGCCTCGATCGCGGCGAAGACGTACTTCGGCTGGAAGTGGATGTCCGCGATCACCGGGATCTGGGACTTCTTGGCGATGATCGGCAGCGCCTCGGCGTCATCGGCGGACGGGCAGGCGACGCGCACAATGTCGCAGCCGGAGGCCGTGAGTTCCGCGATCTGCTGCAGGGTGGCGTTGATGTCGGTCGTCGGCGTCGTGGTCATGGACTGGACGCTGATGGGCGAATCGGAGCCGACGCCGACTGATCCCACCTTGATCTGGCGCGTCTTGCGGCGGGGGGCAAGAACGGGGGGCGGTGCTGACGGCATTCCCAGGCTGACCGAGGTCACATGGACTCCCTTTTAGAATTCGAAGTTGCGAAGGTGCGGGCGGGACGGGCTAGGCGTGCTCGGCCAGAAGACCGGTCAGCGGCGCCCACACGGTGGTGCGGGTCCCCGAGATGGCACCGGCGGCTGCGAAGGGGTCCTGCCGCAGAAGGTCATTCAAGGCCGCCTCATCGGCGGCCTTGAAGATGAGCAGCGCGCCTGCACCGTCGCCGTAGGGGCCGCTGGCCAGCAGGGCGCCTTCACGGGCAAGATCCGCGGTCCATTTGCGGTGTGCCGGGCGGCTGGCATCGCGGACCTCGGATGATTCGGCGTCGTACACGTACTCCACAGCAAAAACAGTCATATGGATACACTATCGCCCTGTTTGCCCGGTTCCCATCCGGAGGCTCCGGGGCACGCGGTCAGCCGAGGAAGAGGACCTTGGCCAGTGCGGCGACACCGGCTGCCCAGAGCATGGAGGTGAGGGTTCCGATGATGAACCGCTCGGCGGCCACCGGGGTGGCTTTCAACTCGGCAAACCGGCCGAGGCCCTTGATGGCCACGACGTAGGCGATGGCGACGGGCTGGCCGGCCAGGATCGCCAGGCACACGGCGAACCGTTCCAGGATGCCGATAATGGCACCGCCGCGCAGGATGCGCACGCTGCTGACGGTCTCGGTGGGCGGCGCTGGCGGCTTTCCCGGGGG
>NZ_KI914934.1:10302-21348 GCF_000520575.1 Arthrobacter sp. I3 | reverse complement strand
GGGTAGGCGCTGCGGCGTCCGGCCCGGCCGGTTCCGGGGCCGCCTGGAGGTCGGGGTCCGTGGTGGAGTCGGCGGCGGGGTCCTCGGCTGCGTCCCCGCCGGCGCCGGCGCCGCTTCCGGCGTCGGCCCGGTCATCAATGGTGCGGGCGAGGCGGAACACCCAGGCAGTGACCGGCCAGCCGACGAATCCTGCGGCGAGCAGGGCCAGCGTGATCCACAGGGCGTTCACTTCTCTCCTTCGGTGCTGTCGTGGGCGAGGGTCAGCAGCAGTTCTGCGGCCGGCCTCGCGGCCCATTCTTCCTGCCAGCCCGAGCGGAGGACTGCGCGGCTCACCGACTGCTCCGTGATTCCGAGTTTCTGTGCCGCTATTTTTTGGCTGCCGTGGGTTCCGTGGGTGTCGTTCCGCACCGAGCGCAGCACGTCCACCACCTTCCATTGCGCCGCGGTCCGGTCCTGGACCAGGCGGCCAATCAGTCGGAGCACCGCCTCCGCATTGGCGCAGGCCCTGGCCCCCTGGGACCCGCTGGCGCCGTCCGCGGCCGTGTTTGCTGCATTTGCATTTGCCCGACGGCGGTCGCGGCCGGCAACCACGGCGAGGGGAACATGGGCGGCCGCCCCCTTGGCCCGGTCGACGGCGGACCGGGCCGCCACGAAGGCGGGACCGGAGCCTTCGCGCGGGCTGGCGGGCAGCGGCAGGTCCACCTCCCCCACCCCGATCCCGACATACCAGCGGCCGCTGCGCAGGGCGTGCAAGGCGATCTCCACCACCTCGTCGGCCCGTTCTACGACGCCCTGGACCTCGTCGCCCACCGAACGCTCAAAGCGCCCGGCGGTGGAGAGCGCACTGAGCCCCTTCAGGAGGCCGGGAACCCGGTCGATGTCGCCCGTGCTGCCGCGCTGGTCGATTGTCATGACGTACATGACCCCAGCCTAGGGAGGTGATCGGAAATAATCAACCATTTTCAACTGATTACTTAAAATCAGCCAAAATAGGCTTATGAATGATAGTCAGCGGAATTTGGCTGAAATGCCAGCCGGGCCTATCCGAAGAGGTTGACCGGCTTGACGATGTCGGCGTAGATCAGCAGCGCGCCCATGCCCATCAGCAGCACCGCCACCACATACGTCACCGGGAGCAGCTTGGCGATATCGAAGGCGCCGGGATCCGGGCGGCCGAACAGCTTGGCGATCTGGCGCCGGGCTCCCTCGTACAGCGCGCCAGCAATGTGGCCGCCGTCGAGCGGCAGCAGCGGAATGAGGTTGAAGACGGCCAATGCGAAGTTGAGACCGGCCAGCAAACCCACCAGGGCGGCGAAGCGGGACTGCAGCGGGACCTCCTCCATCGCGGCGACCTCGCCGGCCACGCGGCCCACGCCCACCACGCTGATGGGGCCGTTGGGGTCCCGGGGTTCCTCGCTGAAGGCTGCCTTGGCCACGCCGGCCACGCGCTCCGGCAGGTTCACCACCACACCGGCGACCTGCTTGATGTTCTCCCCCGCCATGGGCAGCACTGCCGACGCCGGCTGCTGCACGAGTGCCGTCTGGGCGCCGATGCCCAGGAAGCCGACGTCCTGGTATTGGAGGCTTCCGTCAGCGGCCTTGGCCTGGCGGCCGTCGGGACCGAGAACCGGGCGGGCGGAGAGCACGGGCGTGACGGTCGTCGAGACGGTGGCGCCGTCGCGCTCCACGGTGATGTTCACCTGCCGGCCCGCCGAGGCGCGGATCCAGCCGGTGAGTTCGTCCCACTTGGTGACGGCCTTGCCGTCGAAGGAGGTGATGGTGTCGTTCGGCAACAGGCCCGCGGCCGCGGCCGGGGTGGGCTTGCAGTCGGCGGAGTCCGGGTCCACGGTCTCGCCGGCCTTGACCTGGCATTTGGAGACGTCCGCGATCGTGGTGGTCTGGCTGGCGGTGCCGAAGCCCATCAGCAGCACCGCGGTCAGCACGACGCCGATCAGCAGGTTCATCGCGGGCCCGCCGAGCATGATGATGATCTTTTTCCAGACCGGCAGCCGGTAGAAGACCCGGGTTTCGTCGCCGGGGCCGATTTCCTCGTGGGCCAGGGAACGGGCATCGGATGCCAGTGACTGGAACATTCCGGTGCTGGAAGTGCGGACGGTTCCGTCTTCCTTGTTCGGCGGGTACATCCCGATCATGGACACGTAGCCGCCCAGCGGGATGGCTTTGAGGCCGTACTCGGTTTCGCCCTTTCTCTTCGACCAAACGGTGGGTCCGAAACCGATCATGTATTTGGTCACGCGGACCTTGAAGAGCTTGGCCGGGAGCAGGTGCCCGACTTCATGCAGGGCAATGGACACGGCGATGCCGATCGCCACGAAGACGACACCGAGGACAAAGAGGAGGACGGGGCTCATGCTGTGATCTGCTGCTTCCTGAAAACTGGCAATCTAGACGCTTCTTACGGCTAAACGTTCGTGGGTGCGGGCGCGTGCCCATCTTTCAGCATCCAGTACGGACTCCACCGTCAGCCCGGAGGAGCCTGAGTGTTCGCTGAGGACGGCATCGATGGTGTCCACAATGTCGGTGAACCGGATCTGCCCGGCGTGGAAGGCCATCACCGCTTCCTCGTTCGCGGCATTGAACACGGCCGGGAAGGTGCTGCCCTGCGTGGCGGCCGCCTTCGCGAGGTCGACGGCGGGGAACGCCACGGTGTCCAGCGGCTCGAACGTCCAGCTGGTGGCCTTGCTCCAGTCGCAGGCCCTGGCGGATCCGGGGACGCGGTCCGGCCAGCCGAGGCCGAGGGCAATGGGCAGGCGCATGTCCGGCGGCGAGGCTTGGGCGATCGTGGAGCCGTCGACGAACTGGACCATGGAATGCACCACTGACTGCGGGTGGACCACGACGTCGATTTTCTCCAGGGGGATGTCGAAGAGCAGGTGCGCCTCGATCACCTCCAGGCCCTTGTTGACCAGGCTGGCGGAGTTGGTGGTGACCATCAGGCCCATGTCCCACGTGGGGTGGGCGAGGGCGTCCTGCGGTGAGACGTCGTGCAGCTCGTCCCGGGTCTTGCCGCGGAACGGCCCGCCCGATGCCGTCAGGATCAGCCGGTCCACTTCCGCGGCGGAGCCGGAGCGCAGGCACTGGGCAATGGCCGAGTGCTCCGAATCCACAGGCACGATCTGCCCTTCGCGGGCCGCGGCCTTGACCAGGGCGCCGCCGACGATCAGGGACTCCTTGTTGGCCAGTGCCAGCGTGGCCCCGGAGGCGAGGGCGGCCAGGGTGGGGGCAAGTCCGATCGAGCCGGTGATGCCGTTGAGAACGACGTCGGCGGTGATTTCCGCGATCCGGGTGGAGGCGTCGGGGCCGGTGATGAGTTCGGGGCTGTACCCGCTGAGTCCTGCCGCGCGGGCGGCGTCGTCGATCATCCCCCGGAGGGCGGAGGCATCCCCGGAGGCGACACCGACAGCCTGGGCGCGGGTGTGGACGGCCTGCCGGGCCAGGAGTTCGAGGTTGCCGCCGCCGGCGCTGAGCGCGACAACCTCAAAAAGGTGCGGGGCGCCGTCGACGACGTCAATCGCCTGTGTGCCGATGGAACCGGTGGACCCGAGGAGGACGATCTTGCGCGGCTGCATGATTCAAGTATCCCGCACCGCGCCGGTGCGCCGCGTTCGCCTCGTTGTGGCACTTCACGGCAGTCGCGGCGTGCAGCAGTGCCGTGAAGCGCCACCTCGACGCCGCCGGGTCGAGTCTTCCGCCGCTCGTTGACGCAGCAGGGCGGAGGCGTAACGTGGAAAACGTGGAGTGGACCGCGTGGTTCGACGCGCCGGAGTACGAGTTCGCCCGGCAGGTGCTGCAGCGCAGCACCGCCACCCTGTATTTCGTGGCCTTCCTCTCCTCGCTGAACCAGTTCCCGGCCCTCCTCGGCGAGCGCGGCCTGTTGCCGGTGCCGGCGTATCTCGAGGGCTTCAACCGTCTGGGCCGGCCCAGCCTGTTCCGCTGGCGCTACTCGGACCGGCTGCTGCGGACGGTGTGCTGGAGCGGCATGGCCATTGCCGCCACGCTCATCGCCGGGTTGCCGCAGCTCGGGCCGCCGTGGGTTCCGCTCATCGCGTTCCTGGCCCTGTGGCTGTTGTACATGTCGATCGTGAACGTGGGGCAGACGTTCTACGGCTTCGGCTGGGAGATGCTGCTGCTGGAGGCCGGGTTCACGGTGGCCTTCCTCGGCTCCGACCAGACTCCCCCGCCCCGGACCATCCTGATCCTGCTGGTCTGGCTGGTGTTCCGGCTGGAGTTCGGGGCGGGCCTGATCAAGATCCGGGGCGGCCGGGAATGGCGGGACCTGACGGCGCTGTACTACCACCACGAGACCCAGCCGATGCCGGGGCCGCTGAGCCGGCAGGCCCACCTGCTCCCCAAGGCCTGGCACCGGGTGGAGGTCCTGGGCAACCACTTCGCCCAACTGGTGGTGCCCTTCTTCCTCTTTGCCCCGCAGCCGCTGGCCAGCGCCGCCGCCGGAATCATCATCTTCACACAGCTGTGGCTGGTGGCGAGCGGAAATTTCGCCTGGCTGAACTGGATGGCGATCATCCTGGCCTTCGCGGCGGTCAGCGATCCCGTGGCGCACGCCGTGATTCCGGCGATCCCGCTGGACTGGCATGCCGCGTCCGCGCCCGCAGGCGCCGGAGCAGTGGCCGGCAGCCAGGCGCCGGTTCCTTGGCTCGTGATGGTCCTGGTGGCCACCGTGCTGCTGGTGGTGCTCAGCTACCGGCCCATCGAGAACCTCTTCTCCCACCACCAGTTGATGAACGCATCCTTCAACCGCTGGCAGCTGGTCAACACCTACGGCGCGTTCGGCACCGTCACCAAGCGACGGATCGAGATCGTGGTGGAGGGGACCCTCGACGAGGACCCCGGGGACGACGCGGACTGGCGGGAGTACGGGTTCAAGGGCAAGCCCGGCGACGTCCGGCGCATCCCGCGCCAGTACGCCCCATACCATCTGCGGCTGGACTGGCTGATGTGGTTCCTGCCGCTGCGTACCGTGCACGAGGAGTGGTTCTACGCGTTCCTGGCCAAACTGCTGGCGGCGGACCGGCCCACGCTGCGGCTGCTGCGCCACGACCCGTTCGACGGCGGACGGCCGCACTGGATACGTGCCACCAGCTACCTCTACCATTTCTCCACCCGGGCCGAGTTCCGCGCGACGGGCCAGCGCTGGATCCGGACCCCGCTGTATGTCGTCATCCCGCCGTCGCGGCTCCCCGCGCCGCGCCCGACGTCGGAGGCGTGAGGCCGGCGCGATGCGTTCCCGTGGCGGTGCGGCCCGGCGCGGTGCGGCCCGGGGCGGTGCGTTCCGGTGGGCCCGTTTACCGCAAATGGCCGGAATGATTGTCGTCATTCCGGCCATTTGCGGCAATTCAGTTCAACGCCCGCGCTTAGACGGAGACCTCTTCCTTCGCCGGCGCAGCCTCCAACGTTGTCTGGCGGCGGCGCAGCCACCACGAGGCGGCGAAGATCAGTGCCATGGAGACGTACACCACCAGGGCGAATGGCGAGGAGAACAGGGCCGTGGGATCGTTTTGCGAGAGCTGCAGCGAACGCCGCAACTGCACCTCGAACATCGGCCCCAGGATCATCGCCACCACCATGGGCGCCACGGGATAACCGTAGCGGCGCATGAAGTAGCCCAGGATGCCCACCACCAGCAGGATGCCGACGTCGCTCGGGGAGAAGTTCACCGAGAAGGCGCCGAGGGCGGCGAAGACCAGGATGCCGGCGTAGAGGTAGGGCCGCGGGATCTGCAGGATCTTCACCCACAGGCCCACCAGGGGCAGGTTCAGCACCAGCAGCATGAGGTTGCCGACGTACAGCGACGCGATCAGGGTCCAGACAAGCGCGCCCTGGTTTTCGAACAGGAGCGGGCCGGGCTGGATCTGGTAGCGCTGGAACGCCGTGAGCATCATGGCCGCCGTCGCCGTCGTCGGGATTCCGAGGGTCAGCAACGGCACCAGGACACCGGCGGCCGCGGCGTTGTTGGCCGCTTCCGGTCCGGCCACGCCTTCGATCGCGCCCTTGCCGAACTGGGCCTTGTTGGCGCCCCTGGCCAGCTTCCGCTCGGCGGCGTAGGACAGGAACGTGGAGACGTCCGCGCCGCCGGCCGGGACGGTGCCGATCGGGAACCCGATGAAGGTTCCGCGCAGCCACGGCTTCCAGGACCGCTTCCAGTCCTCCTTGGACAGCCAGGCGTTCTTGCCCTTGCTGACCGGGATCAGCTCCACCGGGCCGTGCCGCAGCTTCGATGCGACATAAAGCGCCTCGCCGAGGGCAAAGAGGCCCACGGCCACGAGGACCATGTCGACGCCGTCCACCAGGGTGGGGTTGTCGAACGTGAAGCGCTGCTGGGCCGTGCTGTCATCGATGCCGATCAGGCCGATGAACAGCCCGAGCGCCAGGGATGCCAGGCCGCGCAGGACGGAGGCGCCCAGCAGCGCACCGACGGTCAGGAAGGCCACCACCATGAGGGCCACGTAATCCACGGGGCCGAGGCCGACGGCGAAGTCGGCCACGACGGGCGCCAGGAAGGTCAGCAGGACAGTGGCGATAGTGCCCGCGATGAAGGATCCAATCGCCGCCGTCGCCAGGGCTGCCGCTCCCCTGCCGGCCTTGGCCATCTTGTTTCCTTCGAGCGCCGTGACGATCGAGGAGGACTCGCCCGGTGTGTTCAGCAGGATGGAAGTGGTGGAACCGCCGTACATCCCGCCGTAGTAGATCCCGGCGAACACGATCAACGCGGCCGCGGGGTCCAGGGCATAGGTGATGGGCATGAGCAGGGCCACGGTCATGGCGGGGCCAATGCCGGGCAGCACCCCGACGGCGGTGCCGACGAAGACCCCGCCCAGCGCGTAGAGCAGGTAGACGGGCTGCAGCGCGGTGCTGAATCCCTCGAGCAGGAGCATGAAGCTATCCATGGAAGAACGGCACCCCCTCGAGCAGCGGTCCCGGCGGCAGGGACACGCCGAGCAGGCCGCCGAAGACGTACTGCAGCACCAGCGCCAGGATCACGGACACGGCGATCGCCTTCCAAAGTGGTTTGGCGTCCAGGGACCAGGCGGCACCGCTGAAGAGCACGGCGGCGGCCACCGGCCAGCCGGCCGGCTCGATCAGGAAGATGTGCAGCACCACGAAACCCACAAGTTTGGCCAGGGCCACCCAGTCGGTCTTGGCGGTCACGTCCAGGTCTTCGCTGTCCTCGGCCTGCCCGACTTTGCCGCGGAGGACCTGCAGGACCACCCCGGCGCCGCACAGCACCAGCAAGCCGCACACGATGTAGGGGAAGGCCCGCGGGCCGATGCCGGTCTCCGACGGCGGGATCGGAATGGATCCCGCCGTCGCCAGGCCCGCGACGCCCACGCTGACGAATACGAGGGCGAACAGGATCTCCCCGGTCGGCCGTTTGGTGGGCGCCGCGGCGCCCGCCGACGTTGATGCGAGGGCAGACACTGTTACTTGACCAGGCCGATCTGGGTCAGGGTGGTCTTGACCTTGGCGATGTCCTCGGTCAGGAAGGTCTTGAAGCCGTCACCGGCCAGGAACGCGTCGTCCCAGTTGTTCTTGGTCAGGGTGGACTTCCAGGCCTCTGACGCGTGCAGCTTGGTGACGACGTCGGTCAGCTTCGCTCGCTGGGCGTCGTCGATGGACCCGGGGGCCACCACGCCGCGCCAGTTGGTCAGCACGACGTCGATCCCCTGGTCCTTGAGCGGCTTGATCCCGGGAAGCGCCGGGGCCTCGGCCTTTCCGGAGACGGCGAGCGCCCGGACCTTGCCGGCCTTGACCTGTTCGGCATACTCACCCACGCCGGAGATGCCGGCCTGGACCTTGTTGCCGAGCAGCGCCGCGATGGACTCGCCGCCGCCGGAGTAGCCGATGTAGTTCAGCTTGTCCGCCTCCACGCCCTGGGATTTCAGGATCTGCCCGGCCAGGATGTGGTCCGCGCCCCCGGCCGAGCCACCCGTGATGGCCACACCCTTGCCGTTGGCCTTGATGTCCGCGACGAGGTCGGCGACCGACTGGTACTTCGACGACGCCGGCACCACGAGAACCAGCGGCTCTTCGGTGAGCCGCGCGATCGGCGTGGTGTCTTCGAGCCGGGTCTTGGCGCCATTGGTCTCGACCGCACCCACCATGACGTAGCCCATCACCATGAGGGTGTTGACGTCCTTCTCGGTGGCGAGCTTGGCGAGGCCGTTGGTCCCGCCGCCGCCGCCAATGTTGGTGACCTGGGCGGAGGAGACAAGCTTGTTGGTCTGCAGATCCTGCTGCATGGCGCGCCCGGTCTGGTCCCAGCCGCCGCCGGGGTTGGCCGGGACGATGATGCTGAGCTTCTTGATCGGATCGGCGCCCGCGGACCCGCCGGCAGCCGTGCCGGTTGCGCTTCCCGCGCAGGCGGACATGGCCAGGACGACTCCGGCGGCGCCGGCAATGAGGGCGGCGCGACGTGTGTGGGTGGGACGCGTGAAAGCGGGCCGCGTGAAAAAGTTCTGGGCAGTCATGGTTTCTCCTTGAGCGAATGTGATGCACATCATTGGAATCACGTCACTGACCCTAGGAGCGCCCGCCGAACGGCAACAGCATTTGGCCGTAGAGGTAGTAGTGGTCATATTGGTCACGGCCCTGGCCGTCTTTTTGGCGGGCGGGCTGCGCCCCCAATGGGAAACTTGTGACATGTTTCACAGGATTCCCCTTCGGTTCCAGCTGGTCGCATTGCAGCTGGGCATCGTGCTGGCTGTCCTCACGGTGGTGGGGGCCGTGACCATCCGGATGCAGGAACAACAGCTCCGTGACGCCTACAAGGGCAGGCTGATCGGCGTCGCCGAAAGTGTTGCCCAGCTGCCCTCGGTCATCAACGCGTTCGGCACATCGTCGCCGGCGCAGACCATCCAGCCGATCGCGGAAGTCATCCGGCAGGCATCCAACGTCACCTATGTGGTGGTGACGGACCGGCACGGGGTCCGGCAGTCGCACCCCAATCCGGCGGAAATCGGCCGGCCGGTCTCCACCGATCCGTCCGTGCCGCTGTCCGGGGAGATCTATGTGGGTACCCAGACGGGCACACTCGGTGAGTCCTGGCGGGTGAAGGTTCCTATCTTCGATGCGGCCGGCGCCGTGATCGGCTCCGCATCCGTGGGAGTGCTGGAGAGCACCCTGGCCGCTGACCTCCATGAGGACATGCCGCAGCTGTTCGGCTGGCTGCTCGGGGCGGCGCTGCTGAGTTCGCTGGGCGCGATGTATGTCTCGAAACTGGTGTGGCGGCGGATCTACAAACTCGAGCCCGAGGACATCGCTGCCCTGCTGGAAACGCGCGACGCCATGCTCCACGGCCTGGGTGAAGGACTGGTGGCGGTGGACGCCGACGGCAGGGTCGCGCTGGTCAACGATGAGGCACGCCGCCTGCTCGCCCTGGCCGGGGACATCACCGGGACCCCTGCAGAGGCAAGCCTGGAACCGGCGGTCCTCCGCTTGCTCTCGGCCGGATCCGCCACGGAGGAACTGGTGCTCTCGGGTGAACGGATCCTGCTGGGCAAGGTCAATGCGGCCACCGTCGACGGCCGCGAAGTCGGCAAGGTGCTGATCCTGCGCGACCGCACGGAGCTCCACACCGTCCTGCGTGACCGCGACGGCGCCGTGGACGTGACGCAGGCACTCCGCGCCCAGGCGCACGAATTTGCCAACAAACTGCACGTCATCTCCGGGCTGCTGGAGCTCGGAAAGCAGGACAAAGCCATCGAATACCTGGGCCGCAGCCACAACGACGCCGTCTTCGCGAACCGGCCGCTGGCGGCCGGAATCACCGACCACGGGGTCCAGGCGCTGCTGATCGCCAAGTCCACGGTCTGCGCCGAGCGCGGCATCGAGATCATCGTCAGCCCGGATTCGCTGTGCTCGGTTGATGACTCGGGCGACGTCATCACGGTGCTGGGCAACCTGATCGACAACGCTGTGGACGCTGCGGGTTACGACAGCACTGTTGCCATCCGGCTGGGCGAGAGCGCCGACGGCGGCCGGACCATCGTGGTGGAGGACGACGGACCCGGCGTCCCGGTTCCTGAACGCGCTAAAGTGTTCGAGCCCGGCGTGACCAGCAAGGAGTCCGAGGGCATCAACAGCCGCGGGTTTGGGCTGGCCCTGGTCCAGCGGGTTGCCCTCCGGCGCGGAGGCCGGGCGGCAGTATCCTCATCGGCGTTGGGCGGAGCCTGCTTCTCGGTAGTGCTCAAGACAAAAGAGGCGGAACTACAAAACCAATGAGCGCCATACGCACCCTCATCATTGACGATGACGTAGCAGTGGCCGGGATCCATCACGGGTTCCTGCTGGCACGCGGCGGATTCGACGTCGTAGCCATGGCCCACACCGGGCAGCAGGGCATCGATCTGGCCGCGGAGCTGGGCCCGGAGCTGGTGTTGCTGGACATCCATCTGCCGGACATGTCCGGCCTGGACGTCCTGCAGCGGCTGCGCGCGCGCCGGCGGCCCGTGGATGTCCTCGTGATCACCGCGTCCAGGGAGCTTGACACGGTCCGCGGCGCGATGGCCGGCGGGGTGCTGCACTACCTGGTCAAGCCCTTCTCCTCGCAGGCATTGAACGAACGGCTCGATGAGTACGTCATGCTGCGGGACGATCTGGCCTCCGGCGCTTCCGGACCGCTTGACCAGGCGAGCATCGACCGCCTGGTGGCTCCCTCCCGCCGGTCCGCGGTGGCAGAAACCCCGGCGGGTCAGTCCGCCCAGCCAGAACAGGCCGCCGTACGGCTGCCCAAGGGACTGTCGCGCCCCACCCTGGACGCGGTCATCGAGGCACTGAAGGCCAGTCCGGAGGACGTCTCCGCGGCCGGCCTGGCGCTGCAACTGGGCCTGTCCCGGGTCAGCGCCCGCCGCTACCTCGAGTACCTCGTAGTTCACGGCCATGCTCGGCTGACGCCCCGCTACGGAGCCGCGGGCCGGCCGGAGAACCGCTACCTCTGGCGCCGCTGAGCATGTCTCGTTCTTGGAGGCAGCACTGAGCATGTCCAGTTCATGACGGCCACTGAGCATG
>NZ_KI914934.1:6120-10202 GCF_000520575.1 Arthrobacter sp. I3 | reverse complement strand
CCACTGAGCATGTCCAGTTCTTGACGGCCACACGGAGCATGTCCAGTTCTTGGGGCAGCCCGGGACACGTGGCACAAATGCGGGGCACGGGCCGCGGAGACTGGTCGAGGATTCAGAGCCACAAGGCACCCATTCGCCGCAGATGGCCGCAATAGGACCAGCCAATCCGGCCATCTGTGGCGAATCGACGAAGTCCACCCCGGCAGAGTCCCACCTGGGCACCCACGAGGATGCCCGGCGCCAGCCCCGGGACGCCGGCCACCCCACTAACCCAGGGCACACGTCGGTGGGTAGCCGGCCCTCGGTCAGGACCCGACGCGGCCCGCGCGGCGCAGTGTGGACGCGGCGTGCTTGAGGATGGGCCCGTCGACCATCTTGCCCTTGAACTGGAAGACGCCCGAGCCGGCTGCGGAGGCGGCATCGAGCAGCTCCGCGGCTGCCGAGACGTCGGCCTCGGAGGGTGCGTAGGCTTCGCGGACGACGACCACCTGGTCCGGATGGATGCAGGCCTTGGACGAGAATCCGGACGCCACCGCGTCACGGGATTCGAGGGCCAAACCGGCCAGATCCGGGATGTTGACGTAGACGGCGTCGATCGCGTCCTTGCCGAAGGCGCCGGCGGCCAGCAGCACGCTGGACCGGGCGTGCAGCGCGACGGCCCGGTAGCTGCCGTCCTCCGCCCGGCTCGAGGTTCCGCCGAGCGATGCCAGCAGGTCCTCCGCACCCCACATCAGGGCCACCACATTGGGCTCGGCGGCGATGGCGGCGGCGTTGAGGACGCCGGCGGCCGTCTCGCAGAGGGCAATTACGCTGTAGCCCTCGAGTTCCCTCAGCTGGGCAGCGCTTTCCGCCTTGGCCAGCATGATGTGCCGGTAGGGCGTGTGCTTGAGGCAGTGCAGGTCCTTCTCGAACTCGTCCGTGCCGGCCGGGTTGACCCGTACGATCGTGCGGGACGGATCCAGTTCCGGGACGTCGCCGGTGGCGCCAAGCTGGGCAAGGATGGCGCCGCGGGCCCGCTGCTTGTCGGCAGGGGCAACGGCGTCCTCAAGGTCTACGATCACGGTATCGGCGCGTTCCGCGGCTTTCTGGTACCGCTCGGGGCGGTCGGCGGGGCAGAACAGCAGGGCAGGGCCCATCAGGAAACTCATGTCTCTATTCTCCCCTTTTGCGCCGCTTCCAGCTCGGCAGCGGCGTGGGCCTCGCGTGTCCACATCAGGCAACTGCGGGCGGCGAGCGCCACCACGTCCCCGTGCTGGTTCCGTCCGGTGTGCTGCATGGTCACGATGCCCTGCCCCGGGCGGGACGCGGACAGCCTCTTCCCGGTCACTACCGTCTCCGTGTAGAGGGTGTCCCCGTGGTACAGCGGGTGCGGAAAGGACACATCCGTCAGGCCGAGCTGGGCGATGATGGTGCCCTGGGTCAGCTGCGGCACGGACTGGCCCACCACGGTGGCCAGGGTGAACATCGAATTCATCAGCCGCTGGCCGAAGGGCTGCCCGGCGCTCCAGGCCGCGTCGAGGTGCAGGGCCTGGGTGTTCATGGTCATGGTGGTGAACAGGACGTTATCCGTCTCCGTGACCGTCCGGCCCGGCCGGTGGGCGTAGACCACGCCCTCATCCAGCTCATCGAAATAGAGGCCGCGCTGCTCAATCACCCGGGGGGTGCCGGTACCCGGGTGCGCGCCTGTGCCCGGTGAAGTCGTGCCTGCATCACTCATACGGTCAGTTCCTGGTCTTCCTCAAAGAGTTCGGCTCCGGTGGCCGCCACGACGTCCTCCACGGACACGTTCGGCGCCAGTTCCCGCAGCACCAGCCGGGACTTCCCGCCCTCGGTCACGACGTCGATCACGGCGAGGTCGGTGATGATCCGGTCCACGCAGCCTTTGCCGGTCAACGGCAGCGTGCAGGTTTCCACGATTTTCGGCTTGCCGTTGCGGTCCACGTGATCCATCATCACGATCACCTTCTTGGCCCCGAACACCAGGTCCATCGCGCCGCCCATGCCCTTGACCATCTTGCCCGGGATCATCCAGTTGGCGAGGTCGCCGTTGACGGCGACCTCCATGGCGCCGAGCACGGCCACGTCGACGTGGCCGCCCCGGATCATGCCGAAGGAGGCTGCGGAATCGAAGAACGCCGCGCCCTTGTTGACCGTGACGGTTTCCTTGCCGGCATTGATCAGGTCCGGGTCGACTTCATCCTCGGCCGGGTACGGCCCGACGCCCAGGATGCCGTTCTCCGAATGCAGCACCACCTCGACGCCGGCCGGAATGTAGTTGGGTATCAGCGTCGGCATGCCGATGCCGAGGTTGACGTACTGGCCGTTGTGCAGTTCCTGCGCCACGCGGGCCGCGAGTTCATTTCGGGTCCAGCCCTTGCCCTCAGCACCGGCGGCGTGTTCGACGGCGGAGCGCCGGTATTCGTGGCGCACGGCCTCGGGTCGGGGCGGGGCCTCTGCGGCTTTGTTCGTTTCCACGGCTAGGCTCCTGCCTGCTCCGGCGACGGTTTTGGTGTGCCGGAGGCGCTGGAGGCCACCGCAACCGTCCGCTTCTCAATGCGTTTCTCGCCCTGCGGGGCCAGAACCACGCGCTGGACGAAGATCCCCGGGACGTGGACGTGCTCCGGGTCCAGCTCCCCCGGCTGCACGAGCTCCTCGACCTCGGCGATGGTGATCTTCCCTGCCATGGCGCACAGCGGGTTGAAGTTCATGGCCGTGGCGTGGAAGACGAGGTTGCCGTGGCGGTCACCCTTCCAGGCGTGCACGAGGCCGAAGTCGGGCGTCAGCGATTCCTCCAGCACGTACTCGGCGCCTTGGAAGCTGCGGACTTCCTTCGGGGCGGAGGCAATCGCGACGTTGCCCTCGGCGTCGTACTTCTGCGGCAGGCCGCCGTCGGACACCTGGGTGCCGACGCCGGCCGGGGTGTAGAACGCGGGGATACCCGCGCCGCCGGCGCGCAGCTTTTCGGCCAGCGTGCCCTGCGGGGTGAGGACCACCTCCAGCTCGCCGGAAAGGTATTGCCGGGCGAACTCCTTGTTCTCCCCCACGTAGGAGCTGATGGTGCGCCGGATCCGGCCGTCCTTGAGCAGGATCCCGAGGCCCCAGTCGTCGACGCCGCAGTTGTTGCTGACGGTTTCCAGGTCCGTGGCACCGCGCTCATGCAGGGCCTCGATCAGCGTCACGGGAATGCCGCACAGCCCGAACCCGCCGACGGCGAGCGAGGCGCCGTCGTGGATGTCCGCGACAGCCTCGGCGGCGCTGGCAACAACTTTGTTGATCATCGGTGATCCTTCCGGCCGGCTACAGTCCCAGTTCGCGGGCGATCAGCATCAGCTGGACCTCCGTGGTGCCCTCGCCGACTTCAAGGATCTTGGAGTCGCGGTAGTGGCGCGCCACGGTGAATTCGTTGATGAAGCCATAGCCGCCGAACACCTGGGTGGCGTCCCGCGCGTTGTCCATGGCTGCCTCGCCTGCGACCATCTTAGCGATGGCCGCCTGCGTCTTGAACGGCTTGCCGGCAAGCATCCGGGCGGCCGCGTCGTAGTAGGCCAGGCGGGCCGTGTGGGCGCGGGCTTCCATCCGGGCGATCTTGAATGCGATGGCCTGGTATTTGCCGATGTTCTGCCCAAACGCGCTGCGTTCCTTGGCGTATTTCACCGACTGGTCCACGCAGCCCTGGGCGGCGCCGACGGCCAGGGCCGCGATCGCGATCCGGCCTTCGTCCAGGATGGAGAGGA
Organism: Arthrobacter sp. I3; assembly: GCF_000520575.1. Taxonomy (NCBI): domain Bacteria; kingdom Bacillati; phylum Actinomycetota; class Actinomycetes; order Micrococcales; family Micrococcaceae; genus Arthrobacter; species Arthrobacter sp. I3. The sequence continues at coordinate 6,468 of NZ_KI914934.1, read as the reverse complement.
AGTTGGCGTAGCCGCGGCCCTGGGTGCCGAGCAGGTTCTCCTCGGGGACGTGGACGTTGCTGAACGTCAGCGGGTGGGTGTCCGAGGCGTTCCAGCCGACCTTGTTGTACGCCTTTTCCGCGGTGAAGCCCGGAGTGTTGGTGGGCACCAGGATGGTGGAGATTTCCTTCTTGATGCTGCCGTCCGCGCGTTCCTCCTGGCCGGTGACCGCGGTGACGGTGACGAGCCTGGTGATGTCGGTGCCGGAGTTGGTGATGAACTCCTTGTTGCCGTTGATGACCCACTCTCCGCCGCCCAGCTTGGCGGTGGTCTTCGTCCCGCCGGCGTCCGAGCCGGCTTCCGGCTCGG
>NZ_KI914934.1:0-6020 GCF_000520575.1 Arthrobacter sp. I3 | reverse complement strand
GGCTCGGTCAGGCCGAAGCCGGCGAGCGCCTTGCCGGAGGCCAGCAGCGGCAGCCATTCCTGCTTCTGCGCCTCGTTGCCGAAGCGGTGGATCGGCATCGCACCGAGCGAGACGCCGGCCTCGAGGGTGATCGCGACAGACTGGTCCACGCGGCCGAGCTGTTCCAGGGCCAGGGCCAGAGCGAAGTAGTCCCCACCCATGCCGCCGAACTCTTCCGGGAACGGCAGGCCGAACAGGCCCATGTCCGCCATCTGGGAGACGACCTCGTAGGGGAAGCTGTGCTCTTCGTCGTGCTTGGCGGAGACAGGGGCCACCACCTCGTCGGCGAATTCGCGGACGGTGTCGCTAAGGATCTGGTAGTCCTCGTTGAGTTCAAAATCTGCCATGGGGTGACTCCTGTGTCTGAGGTACATCTGTGGTCTGTTGAAAGGTGTTGGTGCGCTTGTGGCTGGGTTAGCCCGGGGTGGGGGCGGTGGTGTCAGTACGGTTCGGTCATTCGGCCGCGCCCATCGCGATGACGGCTTCCTCGATCGTGTCCTCGGCTTTCGAGGGCTCCGTCGGGACGGCGGGGTGGATCGTCGCCAGCACCTGGTCTGCCTTGACGAGGTCGCCGGAGCCGACGCTGATGTGGACGGTTCCGTCCAAGGGCGCCACGAGCTGGTGCTCCATCTTCATGGCTTCGACCGAGAGCAGGACCTGGCCGGCCTCCACGGTGTCGCCGTTGCTGACGGACACGGACACCACGGTGCCGGGCATCGGCGAGCGCACCGCCGGGTCGGCGGCGCCTTCCTCGCGTTCGATCGCGGCCAGCACCCGGGCGAGCCGGGTCTCCCGGGTGAGCACCTCGAGCCGGCAGGACCAGCCCTCGTTCCCAAGGAACATTTCCGTTGGCATCGGGTTGCCGGGGCCAGGGGGGACGGGCCCGCGGTGGACCGTCGCCAGGGCGTAACTTCGGGATTCGTCGCCCAGAGTCAACTCTGCGGCGCCTCGCTTGGTGGACCGAAATGATGCCGGGCGTCGCGGGCCGCCGTTGACTCCCACGGTCGCCGTCCCCCGCGCCAACGAGCCGGATACCTGCACCGTGGCGATACCGCCGTCGGGGGTCCCCAGGCTGATCCGGCGCGGGGCAGCTGCACCGAGCCGCCACCCGTTACCGAGATGCCAGGGGCCGGTCCCGGCGTCCTGCGTTTCATGCTCGTGCATCGCAGCGGCGAAGACGGCAGCGGCGGCCACTTCGAAGTCGCCCGGGTGCCGGAAGGAGAACTCCGGCATCTTCCGTTCGATCAGGCCGGTGTCGAGCCGTCCGGCGCGGACGTCGGCGTCGTTGATCAGCAGCCGCAGGTATTCGACGTTGGTATCGATGCCCAGCGCGGTATACGCGGCGAGCGCCTCATCGAGGGTGTCCAAAGCCTCCGCCCGGTCCTCGCCCCACGCGATGACCTTGGAAATCATAGGGTCATAGCTGCTGGAGATTTGGAGGCCCTCCAGCAGGGCCGAGTCGACACGGACCTTGCCACTCGCGGTGTCCGGCAGTTCGTCCAGCAGCACGACCTGTCCGATGGACGGCAGGAAGTTCTTCTCCGGCACCTCAGCGTAGACGCGTGCCTCAACCGAGTGGCCGGTCAGGACGACATCGGCCTGGGTCACCGTGAGTTCCTCGCCGGCGGCGATCCGGACCTGCCATTCGACGAGGTCGATTCCGGTGACCATCTCGGTGACGGGGTGTTCGACCTGCAGGCGGGTGTTCATCTCCATGAAGAAGAACTCGTCCGGGGCGGCGTCCGAGACCAGGAATTCCACGGTCCCGGCGCCGGAGTAGTGGACGCTGCGCGCGGCCTGGCAGGCGGCCTCGCCGATCCGGGCGCGGATCTCCGCTCCGTCGGGCAGGGATTCCAGCAGCGGGGACGGTGCTTCCTCGATGACCTTCTGGTGGCGGCGCTGCAGCGAGCACTCACGCTCCCCCAGGTGGATGACGTTGCCGTGGTTGTCCGCCAGGATCTGGACCTCGATGTGCCGCGGCGTGAGCACGAGCCGTTCCAGGAACAAGGTGTCGTCGCCGAACGCACTCGCGGCGACCCGGCGTGCGGTGGCCAGGGTGGCTTCCAGGTCCTCGGCGCGTTCGACGATGTGCATGCCCTTCCCGCCGCCGCCGGCAGAGGGCTTGATCAGCAGCGGGAACCCGACGCCGGCCGCGGCCTCGATCAGCTGCGCGTCACTCATGCCGGGTTCAGCGATGCCCGGGACCACGGGGACGCCGTAGCCGGTGACGTGGTTCTTGGAGCGGATCTTGTCGCCCATGACGTTGAGGGATTCGACGCCGGGGCCGATGAACGTGATCCCGGCGGCTTCGAGGGCACGGGCGAAGTCGACGTTCTCGCTCAGGAAGCCGTAACCCGGGTGCACGGCCTCGGCGCCGGTGTCGCGGCAGGCCTGGATGATGGCCTCGATCTTGAGGTAGCTCTCGGTGGCCGCGGCGGGGCCGATCCGGACCGCCACGTCGGCTTCCCGCACGTGCCGCGCGTCGGCGTCGGCGTCGGAATAGACGGCGACCGAACGGATGCCGAGGGCGCGCAGGGTCCGGATGACGCGGCAGGCGATCTCGCCGCGGTTGGCGACGAGCACGGTGCCGAACAACGGGGTGCCGGTTGTGGGGGTGGCTGGAGGGGTGGCCACGGAAGGCGTGGTGGGCGAAGAGATGGTCGGCGAAGAAAGATTCATGGCTGGCTCACATCCGGAAGAGGCCGAAGGAGGTCTCCGGCAGCGGGGTGCGGGAGACGACGTCGAGCGCCAGTCCCAGGACGGTGCGGGTGTCCGCGGGGTCGATCACGCCGTCGTCCCAGAGGCGGGCGGTGGAGTAGTAGGGGCTGCCCTGGTCCTCGTACTGGGCCTTGATGGGGGCCTTGAAGGCTTCCTCGTCCGCGGCGGACCATTCCTCGCCGCGGGCCTCGTACTGGTCCCGCTTCACGGTGGCGAGCACGCTGGAGGCCTGGTTGCCGCCCATCACGGAGATCCGCGACGCCGGCCACATCCACAGGAAGCGCGGGGAGTAGGCGCGTCCGCACATCGAGTAGTTCCCGGCGCCGAAGGACCCGCCGATCACGACGGTCAGCTTGGGCACGCGGGCGGTGGCGACGGCGGTGACCATCTTGGCGCCGTTCTTGGCGATGCCGCCCTGCTCGTAGTCCTTGCCGACCATGAAGCCGGAGAGGTTCTGCAGGAAGATCAGCGGGATCCCGCGCTGGTCGCACAGTTCGATGAAGTGAGCTCCCTTGAGGGAGGACTCGCTGAACAGCACGCCGTTGTTCGCCACGATGCCCACGGGGTGGCCGTGCAGCTTGGCGAAGCCCGTGACCAGGGTGGTGCCGTAGTTCTTCTTGAACTCGTGGAACCGGCTGCCGTCGACCAGCCGGGCGATGACCTCACGCACGTCGTACTGGGCGTTGACGTCCGTGGGCACGGCGCCGTAGAGCTCGTCCGGGTCGGCAACGGGCTCGACGGCGGTGTCCACGTCCCAGACGGGCGCGGAAGGCTTCGGCAGGGTGGAGACGATGTCGCGGACGATCTGGAGGGCATGCTCATCGTTCTCGGCCAGGTGGTCCGTGACCCCGGAAATCTTCGAGTGCACATCGCCGCCGCCGAGTTCCTCCGCCGTGACGATCTCGCCGATCGCGGCCTTCACCAGCGGCGGGCCGCCCAGGAAGATGGTGCCCTGGTTGCGGACAATCACGGTCTCGTCGCTCATCGCCGGAACGTACGCGCCGCCCGCGGTGCAGGAGCCCATCACGGACGCGATCTGCGGGATCTTCGCCGCGGACATCCTCGCCTGGTTGAAGAAGATCCGGCCGAAGTGTTCCTTGTCCGGGAAGACCTCGTCCTGCTTGGGCAGGAACGCCCCGCCGGAGTCCACGAGGTAGATGCAGGGCAGCCGGTTCTCCAGCGCGATTTCCTGCGCGCGGAGGTGCTTCTTCACTGTCATCGGATAGTAGGTGCCGCCCTTGACTGTGGCGTCGTTGGAAATGACCAGCACCTGGCGGCCGTGCACCAGCCCGATGCCGGCAATGACGCCTGCACCGGGCGAGTCGCCGTCGTACATGCCGTCCGCGGCCAGCGGGGCGATCTCCAGGAAGGGGCTGCCGTCGTCGAGCAGCTGGTCAATGCGCTCGCGCGGCAGGAGCTTGCCGCGCGCCACGTGGCGTTCCCGGGACTTCGCGGGCCCGCCCAGCGCGGCGGTGGCGAGCCGTTCCCTCAGCTCGCCGGCCAGCCCTAGTTGGGCCTCCCGGTTCGCGGCGTAGGCGGTGCTCGTCGCATCCACCCGGCTGGCGATTGTCTCCATTGACTGCTTCCGTTCCCTGACCTGCGCGGACTTGCGCGCCGGAGCGGCAACTCAGGCCGCCCGACTATTTCGGTTAGTACCGCATAACTGAGATTTAGGTTAGTCTCTATTAACTGTGATGTCCAACACAGGGATCATTTTGCAACGAGGGGATGCGCCGGTGACCGAGCCCAGCCAGACTGCCCAGCTTCCGTCAGCCCAGGCAGCCTCAACGCAGCGCAGCCAGGCGAAGGCGAACAGGCGGCAGGCCCTCCTGTCCGCCGCCGCTGCGCTCTTTGCCCTGGAGGGCTTCAACCGCGTTTCCCTGGAGGATCTCGGGGCCGCGGCCGGCGTCAGCGGACCGGCGGTCTACCGTCACTTCGCCGGCAAGCAGGCCGTCCTCGGCGCCCTGCTGCTCAGTGTCAGCCAGGACCTGCTCGACGGCGGCCGCAAGGTAGTGGCCGATTCCGACGGCGATCTGGCGGCGTTGGGCGGGCTGGTGGCCTTCCACGTCGACTTTGCCCTGAGCAACCCGGACGTCATCCGGGTCCAGGACCAGGACTTCAGCAACCTGGCCGGCGAGGACCAGGCCGAGGTCCGCACGCTTCAGCGCAACTACGTTGAACTCTGGGTGGACGTGCTGGCCGGACTGCACGAGGGTACGGAGGCCGCCGAACTGCGGATGCGCGCGCACGCCACGTTCGGGCTGATCAATTCGACCCCGCACTCGGTGCGCAGCCACGGACGCCGGATCGGCGTCCGCCGCGCCAGGCCGCTGCTGGAAAGCATGGCGCTGGCCGCGCTCCTGGCACCGGCCCCCACCGAGCCGCTCGGCTAAGCAACTCCCCGGTCCCGGGCGCCCTCCCGGGTCCGCGGGTCGGCCCCGCACACCACGAAGCTGCCGGCCGCCCCTTCCTTTCGGACGGGGCAGCCGGCAGCTGTGTCGCAGGGACCTAGACCATCGCGAGGACCATGCCCGGATCGGCCAGCATGGCCCCGAGGTCCTGGAGGAACCGCGAGCCCTGCTCGCCGTCGACCAGCCGGTGGTCGAAGGACAGGCTGAGCGTCATGACCTGGCGCAGCGCGACCTCGTCCTTGTACTCCCACGGCATCTTCCGGACCGCGCCGAGGGCCAGGATGGCTGCCTCGCCCGGATTCAGGATGGGCGTGCCGGCGTCAATGCCGAAGACGCCGATGTTCGTGATGGAGACCGTGCCGCCGGAGAGCGCCTCAGGGCTTGTCTTCCCGGCCCGGGCCGTGTCCGTCAGTTCCGTCAGGGCCGAGGAGAGATCCATGAGGGACATCCGGTCCGCGTCCTTGATGTTCGGAACGGTCAGCCCCCGCGGGGTCGCAGCCGCGATGCCCAGGTTCACGTAGTTGAACTGGACGATCTCCTGGTTGGCCTCGTCCCACCGGGCGTTGAGGGTCGGGTGGTTGCGCAACGCAATCAGCACGGCCTTGGACACGAGCGTCAGCGGGGTGAGCTTGTACCCGGCGAACGCGCGGCTGGCCTTGAGCCGTGCCAGCAGCTCCATCGTGGGCGTAACGTCGACGGTCAGGAACTCGGTGACGTGCGGCGCGGTGAAGGCGCTGGCCACCATGGCAGCCGCGGTGAACTTCCGGACGCCCCTGATCGGCGTGCGGGTCTCGCGCTCGCCCGGGGCCCGGACAAGCCCTGCGGCGTGCGCCGTCGCACCGGCGGGTTCCT
>NZ_KI914933.1:34421-49858 GCF_000520575.1 Arthrobacter sp. I3 | reverse complement strand
GCTGCGGTCCGGGCCGCCGGGGCCGATGCTGCCGCCGCGGCTCCGGCGTCGTACTTCCCGGCGGGGGTCCCGGCGCCCGGAACAGTGCCCGCGGTAGCCGCTCCGGCGGTGGTCGCCCCGGCGGGACCACCAGTCGCCGGGTCGGAATCGGCCCCGGTCAGGATGTCGGCGTCAGGCACCACCTCGCCGGTGACGACCTCGTGTTTGGACTGGAGCTCGATCATGGCCTCGTAGCGGTCCTGGGCGAAGAGGCCGGCGATTCCGGGGCTGCTGACGCGTTCGGCGGACACGATCCGGGCCGCCGGACCGTACAGCTGTTCTGCCTTGCGGCGGATTTCCTCGAGCGAGGCTCCCTTAAGCCGATAGCGGTTCGGCATGGCGCACCACTCCTACTGTTTCGATCCGGACGTTGGCGGAGGTCACCTCGCGGTAGGACAACACGGGCACGGATCCCGGCTGCCCCCCGACGAGGCGGTAGATGGCGGGCCGGAGCGCGGGTGCACAGACAAGCACGGCCTGGCGGTTGGCGGCGGCCGCGGCGTCGACGGCGGACCGCACCGAGCGCAGCACGGCGTCGAGGCGGTCCTGCCCCATGACGATCTGGCTGCCGCCCTCCGCGGGCCGCATGTCCTCGAGCATGTGTTGTTCCAGGACGGGGTCGATCATGATGACGTTGAGCACCTCGCCGTCCATGAACTTGGCTGTGAGAGCGGGGCCCAAGGCCTGCCGGGCGGCTTCCACGAGCGATTCCGGATCCGTGGAAATCTTGGCGCGGAGCGTGAGGGCCTCGTAGATCCGGGCGAGGTCGTTGATCGGCACCTGCTCATCCAGCAGGCCCTGGAGGACGCGCTGCAGCTCGGCCAGGGAGAGCAGGGCCGGGGTCAGTTCGTCGACGGCGGAGGGGCTCTGCTTGCGCACCCCCTCGGTCAGCACGCGGACGTCCTCGCGGGACAGCAGCCGGGCAGCGTTCGCCGCGACGATCGAGGACAGGTGGGTGACCAGGACGGAGACCCGGTCGATCACTGTGGCACCTGTCATTTCGGCGTTGTGGCGCATCTCCCCCGGAATCCACTTCCCGGCGAGCCCAAATACGGGCTCGATCATCGCCGGGCCCGGGAGCGAGTCCAGGTTCTCGCCCAGGGCGAGCATCTGGCCGCCGGGGGCCGTGCCGCGGCCGGCTTCCACGCCGGCAATCCGGATGGCGTAGGTCGCCGGCGGCAGGTCCACACTGTCCCGGGTGCGCACCGGCGGGATGACCAGGCCCAGTTCCATGGCGATCTTGTGCCGCAAGGACCGGACCCGGGCCAGGAGGTCATCGGAGGCGCCGGAGACCATATCCACGAGGTCAGGTGCGAGCAGGATCTCCACGGGGTGGATGCGCATGTCTTCCAGCAGCTTCTCGTTCGGATCCTGTTCCGGGAAGTTCAGCGCGGTCGACTCAGCCTCCCGGGCCGTTTCCGCCAGCTGCTGGCTTGCCGCGGTCCGCCGGGAGGCGATGAACAGGCCTGCGCCTACGACGACGAACGGGATCGGGGGCATGCCGGGGATCAGTGCCATGGCGACGGCGGCGACGCCGGCGATCATGAGGGCATTCGGTGACTGCAGCAGCTGGGTGGAGGCCGTCCGCCCCATGTCGGACTCGGCGTTGGACCGGGTCACGATCATGCCGGTGGAGACGGCCATGAGCAGTGCCGGGATCTGGGTGACGAGCCCGTCGCCCATGGTCAGCAGGCCGTAGGTGTTCAGGGCGTCGCCGATTTCCAGGCCGCGCTGGACCATGCCGATGGCGATGCCGCCGACGAAGTTGATGATGATAATGATGATGCCCGCGATGGCGTCGCCCTTGACGAACTTCGAGGCGCCGTCCATGGCACCGTAGAAGTCGGCCTCGGCAGAGACTTCGGCCCGCCGCTCCCGGGCCTGGGTGTCGGTGAGGAGGCCGGCGTTGAGGTCGGCGTCGATCGCCATCTGCTTGCCGGGCATGGCGTCGAGAGTGAAGCGCGCGCCCACCTCGGCCACGCGCTCGGCGCCCTTGGTGACCACGACGAAGATGATGATAATGATGATGCCCGCGATGGCGTCGCCCTTGACGAACTTCGAGGCGCCGTCCATGGCACCGTAGAAGTCGGCCTCGGCAGAGACTTCGGCCCGCCGCTCCCGGGCCTGGGTGTCGGTGAGGAGGCCGGCGTTGAGGTCGGCGTCGATCGCCATCTGCTTGCCGGGCATGGCGTCGAGAGTGAAGCGCGCGCCCACCTCGGCCACGCGCTCGGCGCCCTTGGTGACCACGACGAACTGGATCACCACGAGGATGAGGAACACGACGGCGCCGATGATCATGGAGCCGCCGACCGTCACCTTGCCGAAGGCTTCGATGACCTGCCCGGCGTATCCGTTGCCCAGGACCAGGCGGGTGGAGGCGACGTTGAGGCCGAGCCGGAAGAGCGTGGCCACCAGCAGCAGGGACGGGAACACCGAGAAATCCAGCGGCTTTTTGACGAACATGCTGGTCAGCAGGACCAGCAGTGCCAGCAGGATGTTGCAGACGATGAGGAAGTCGAGCAGCGGCGCGGGAACGGGAACCACCAGCAGGAGCACGATCCCCACGATGCCGATGGGCACCACCAGCCGGTTCAGCCTGTTGTTCATGGTGCTGTCCTTTCACAGACGCTGATTCCCGAAGTTTTCGTGCCGTGTTGCACGCTGTGGAGCCTGCCGTGTTTCATACGGTGGCCACCGTGGTGGTCATGCGGTGCATCCCGGCGGCGGCGCCCCGGGCCTTGAGTGCCATGACGAACGCGAGGACGCCGGCCACCGCCCGGTAGAAGTCCACCGGGATCTCGTCCCCCAGCTCACAGGCCCCGTGGAGGGCCCTGGCCAGCGGGATGTCCTGGACCATGGGCACGTTCTTTTCCTCGGCTTCTTCCCTGATCCTCGCAGCCACGTGGCCGGCGCCCTTGGCAACCACGCGGGGTGCGGATTTTCCGGGCTCGTATTTCAGGGCCACCGCCACGTGCGTGGGGTTGACCAGGACGACGTCGGCGTCCCCGATCGCCGCGATCATGCGGTTGCGGCTCATGGCCATCTGGCGCGCCCGGCGTTGGGACCGGATCAGCGGATCGCCCTCGCTGCTCTTGTTTTCGTCCTGGACTTCCTTCTTGGACATCCGCGTCTTCTTGCGGTTGCGCCGCATCACGACGAAGAAGTCGGCCGCGGCCAGCACGATGCCGGCGGCCACCGCGAACTGGACCAGGGCGGCTATCCCGCCGGCGGCGGCCTGCACGACCCCGGCGACGGGCAGGCCGCCGGCTGTCAGCAGCACCGGAACCAGTCCCTGCACGACTGTGTAGAGCACCAGCCCCACGACGCTTGCCTTGAGCAGCGCCTTGAGACCGCCCCACACGGCCTGCGCGCCGAACAGCCGCTTGATCCCGCCGAGCAGGTTGAAGTGTTCGAATTCGAGCCTGAATTTCTTCAGGTGGACACCGCCTTGGAGGGCCGAGCCGGCGAGGACGGCCAGGAACACGACCACCAGCAGGGGGCCGACGATCCCGGCGATGGACGCGAAGCCGGCTTCCAGCGCCCGGACGGCTTTGCCGGGGTCGGGGGCGGACACGATCCCCCGGATGCTGAAGAGCTGGTCCGTGGCGGCGTTGGCGGCCCGGTCCACCGTGCTGGGGAGCATCAGCGCGGCGGCGCCGACGCCGAGCCAGGCGGTGAGGTCCTGGGAACGGGACAGCTGGCCCTTGGAGCGGACCTCCCGCATCCGTTTCTCGGTGGCTTGCTCGGTCTTTTCCTGTGAATCCGCCATCACCCCACCCCCAGCACGGCTTTGGCCGCCTGCCCGGCGAGGCTGGAAACGAGTCGGGGCAGGGCCAGGAACATGAAGCCGGCCAGCGTCAGGGTGAGCAGGATCTTCAGCGGGAAGCCGAGGGAGAAGGCATTCAGCGCCGGCGCCACGCGGGTCAGCAGGCCAAGCCCGACGTCGGCAAGGAACAGGACCACCAGGAGGGGGCCGGCGATCTGCACGGCGGCAAGGAACATGCCGGACACTGCCGCGATCATGGCCTGCACCGGCTGGGCCAGGTCGATCCCCCCGGCCAGCGGAAGGGCGGCAAAGCTGCCGGTGAGGCCGGTGATGACCAGCTGGTAGCCGTCGGAGGCGAAGAGCAGCGCCAGCGCAGCCATCTGCAGGAGACGGGTGAACTGTGCGCCGTTGACCATCATTTGGGGGTCGTAGGCCTGGGCCATCTGGAACCCGCTGAACAGGTCGATCAGGCTGCCGGCAGACTGGATGGCGGAGAAGATGACGAGGACCAGGAAGCCCAGGACCAGACCGGTGACGAGCTCCAGGACCACACCGGTGACGAACCCGGCGGTGTCCCGGGGCGTGTAGCCGCCGGCCAGGCGCTGCGTCACCGCCAGGCCCAGCCCCAGCCCCAGCATGGCTTTGACGCGCCCTGGAATGGCGTGGTGCGAGAAGGGCGGTGCCACGACCAGGAAGGCGGTCATCCGGACCGTGGCCAGCAGCAGGACTTCAAGCCAGGCCGGGTCGATGGGAATGCCCACCTCACAGGCCTCCGAGCAGGGACGGAATCTTCGCGAAGAGGTCGTTGGTGAAGGCGACCATCTCCGAGATCATCCAGTGTCCGCAGACAATCAGGGCCACGGCCACCGCGGCAGCCTTCGGCACGAAGGACAGGGTGGCTTCCTGCAGCTGCGTGATGGACTGCAGCAGGGAGATGGCCAGTCCCACCACCAGCGCCGTGACCAGCACGGGCGCGGAGAGCTTGGCCGCCACGATCATGGCTTGGAGGCAGATGTCCAGGACCGCGTTGGCGTTCATCCTGAACCCGCATAGCTCTGGACGAGCGCGGTGATGATCAGGCCCCAGCCGTCCACGAGCACGAAGAGCAGGATCTTGAAGGGCAGCGAGATCATGACGGGCGGGAGCATCATCATGCCCATGGACATCAGGGCCGCGGACACCACGAGGTCGATCACGAGGAACGGGATGAAGATGACGAAGCCGATGATGAACGCGGCACGGAGTTCGGAGATCATGAACGCCGGGATGAGGGTCTGCAGCGGCACGGCCTCAGGGGTGGCCGGGTTCTCGGCTCCGGCGGCACGGGACATCAGGGCGATGTCCTCCTCGCGCGTGTGGGCAAGCATGAAGTGCTGCAGCGGACCCGATGCGGCGCTGACGGCACCGTTGAAGTCCAGTGTGCCGTTGAGGTAGGGCTGGACGCCGAGGGTGTTCATCTCGTTGATGACGGGCCACATCACAAAGATCGAGAGGAACAGAGCCAGCCCGGCCAGGACCTGGTTCGGCGGGATGGAGGGCAGGGACAGCGCGTTGCGGGTCATTGCCAGGACCACAAAGATCTTGGTGAAGGACGTCATCATCAGCAGCAGCGAGGGCGCAACGGCCAGGAGGGTGATGCTGATCAGGGTCAGGACAGCGGAGGAAGGTTTCCCGTCCATCCCGTTGATCTGGATGTTGATGTTCCCGCCGTCGGGATTGGCAGGGTCGGTCGGCGGCACCGGCGCAACAGGGTCGATGGGTGCGGCGTGGCCTGCCGAGGCGTTGAGCCACAGCAGGAGGACGGCAAAGAGCACGGCGGCGAGCCCCAGGGCCAGGAGCCTAAGGGGTCTTGCGCCGGCTGTTCGCGGGCGGGTGGTGCTGGTAGGGAGCGGGAAGATCAATTGCGGCGTCCGCTCCTGAGCGCGGCGGCAGCCTGCTTCCAGGTGGAACCGGCCAGGATGGAGCCGTGCAGCGGCGGATGGGCCGACCCGCCGCCGGCGGTGCCGCGGCCGGCGTGGCCGCGGGCCGCGGAGCCCCGGTGAAGGGAGCTGCGGCGGGACGGCGGCAACTCCCGGACACCGTTCGGACCGTCGGCGAAATCGTCGGCGTCGGCGCCGTCCGCAAAATCGTCGCCGTCAGCGGCACCCCTGGCCTTGCCGCTGAAGTGGTTGCCGGCGAGCGGGCTGGCATCAGCGAGGATCCGGGCGAAATCGCCCAGGCCGCGGCTGGTGCCGGGGACCGCAACTTCTTCGGGTTCGGGCGGGATGTCCCCGGTGTGCAGGACGTTGACGGCGTGCTCGGTGACGCCCAGGAGGAAGCGCTGCCCGGCGGCGTCGACCACCACCACGGAGGCTTTTTGTCCGAGACTCTGCCGGCTGACGATGGTCAAGGCGCGGTCAGCCCGGCGCCGTCCGGTGCCCTTGCCCAGCCGGTGCTGCAGGAACCACATGAGGCCAAGCACCGCGCCCAGGGCCACGACTACCCGCAGCCCGAGGATCAGTGCGTCCATTCAGCTGAGCCCCTCGGCCACGTCGAGGATCCGGGTGATCCGCACCGCGTAGTCCTGGTCGAGGACCACGACTTCGCCGTGCGCGATCAGGCGGCCGTTGAGCAGGACGTCGGCCGGTGCGCCGGCGGAGCGGTCCAGTTCGATGATCTTGCCCGGTTCCAGCGACAGCACGTCCCGGACCGACATCCGGGTGCGTCCGATCTCCACGGTCAGGGCCATTTCAATGTTGTTGATCCGGCCGAGCCGGCCGGCCACGGTGTCCCCGCCGGCGAACAGGTCCCCGCCGCGTTCCTGGCTGTTGCTGTGTTCGCGGAGCCGGACGGCAAACCAGGCCGCGGCGTTGCTGCCGTCGGAGAGTTCAAAGACGGCCGTGTCGGGATCCGAGAGGAGCCCCGAGACGTCGGATTCACGCAGGTCGGACAGGACACCGGCCCCGAAGACTGAGCTGGCGCTTTCCATCGCGGGGCGCAGCACGTCGGTCACGGAGACGTGGCCCAGCTGGGACCCTGCGCCGGCGGCCTCGTCAAGGAAGGTGCGGTCGCTGAGCATGAGGGCGAGGTCGGCGGTCACCGCGCCGACGAAGGTCGCCGTGACCGCCTGCCGGGCATAGGCCGCCGCGGACCGGGCAGGCACCAGCGCGACAACCTTCAGGGCCACCGGGCTCGGGAGCTCCTCGACGAGCCGTTCCGCCGACATTTCGTGCTTGGTCAGGGTGATGCTCATCGTTGGTTCTCCTCGATTGTGACAATTACTGCGGCCGCGCGGGAGCCGTTGCGGGCCGGGGCGGCAGTGGCCAGCCGGGTTCCGTCCAGGGTGAGGTCAAAGGGCCGGTTTTCCAGGTGCGGCAGGGTCAGGACGTCACCGACGGCGAGACCCAGGACCTGGCTCGGGGTAACGAACGACGTCGAGAGCCGTACGGACAGTTCCACCGGGACCTGCTCCAGTTGGGCGCTGACGCGGGCGGCCGCGTCTTCGCGGGAGTCGGTCGGGTTGACCTTCTTGAGCCGTCCCAGCAGGATGCCGGCCGGAACGGCCAGGGTGGCGGGCGCGTTGACGTCGCCAACGCTCATGGTGAAGGAGGCAACGATCATCAGTTCGCTGGGTGCGGCGGCCTGGGCGAACTGGGAGTTGTATTGGATGGTGTCCACCCGGACGGCCTCGCTGAGCAGCGGGCCCAGGGAATAGCCGAGGTCTTCGAGGGCCTCGTCCATCAGACCCTTGATCAGCGCCTGCTCGATCTGGGTGAACTTGCGGTCCGGCATGGGCGAATCGTTGGTGGCGCCGAGCATGCGGTTCACCCAGCCGAGGGCGGCCGGGCCGGGGAACTGCACCACGAGCTTGGAATCGTGGGCCTCCACGGTGCACAGGACCATGGCGGTGACGGCGGGCAGCGAGGCGGCGTACTCGTCGTAGCTGAGCATGCTGACGTCTTCCAGGCGCACCACGGACTTGACGCGGACCTTGGCGGTGAGCTGGGTGCCCCACTGGCGGGCGAAGGTTTCGAAGGCGAGCTCCAGCACCCGGCTGTGTTCGCGCGCGAGCGTCGCAGGACGGCGGAAGTCATAGACGCTGACGGTCCGCTCCCGTGCCACTTCCCGCTCATCCAGAACACTCACGGTTGCCACTATCGGCAAGGGAACTCGTGGCGTAAGCAGTACGCCTTAGGCAAAATGCAGGCTAGGAACGCGGACAGTCCGCCGTAGCCCCGACCGGCTATTTCTCGCTGAGTTTCAAGGCCTCCGGAATCAGCGCCCGGACAACGTCGGGCTTGTCGGAAATGACCACGATGTCCACCCGGCGGTTTCGCTCCATGAGCGCCGGGGTGGAGTCGTCGTTGACCTGGCGGGCAGAACCGAACGCGACGGCACCGATCGTGCCGGGGGCTATGCCGCCGCGGTCCACCATGTACCGCAGGACATTGACGGCGCGCGCCGAGGACAGTTCCCACGTCGAGGGGTAGGCCGTGATGCCGTTCGCGGCGTGGCCCTCGACCATGATTTCCATGCTGGCCGGTTTGAGGACCGGTGAGATGACCTGCAGCACCCGGGAGGCCCGGGAGGTGAGCTCGGGCCGGTCAGGTTCGAAGAAAGCCTGCGATCCGACGAGTTTGACCGTCAGCCCGCGCTGGTCGATCTGGAACTCGACGTTCTCGCTCAGCCCGGCTGCCGCCAGGCCGGCCTGCATTTTCTGCTGCAGCGCCTTGAGTTTGTCCACTTCCTTGATCGCTTCAGCCATGTTCTCGGGGGATGCGGTGGCCGCGCCCTTGACGGCGGCGAACGCCTCGAGGTCCTCTTTCACGAGTTCCGGCGGCACCACTGTGCCCGACGCCGTATCCACCGTTTCCGTCGCGACGGCGCCGAATCCCGTTGCCAGGGAGTTGCGGAGCTTTTCAAACTTGTTGGCGTCCACTGTGGACATCGCGAAGAGGACGATGAACATGCACATCAGCACGGTGACCATGTCCATGTAGGACGCCATCCAGCGTTCGTCGACGTGGTGTTCTTCCGGCTTCTTCCGCCCGCGCCGCCTGGGGCTCACGCTGCCTCGTCCATCCTGTCGGACTTGTCAGCGCCGGCCTTCTTGCCGGAGCTCTTGAGTTGGTGCTCGGGGACCATGGCGCGGAGCCGTTCGGCCAGCAGAAGCGGCTGGGCACCGGACTGGACCGACAGCATGCCTTCCATGAGCAGCGTCATCCGTTCGATGTCCAGTTCAGAGAGCCGGGCCATCCGGGCGCTGAAGGGAAGCCAGATGAAGTTGGCGGACAGCAGACCCCACAGGGTGGCGACGAAGGCTGCCGCGATCATCGGGCCGAGGTGGTCCGGGGTGGAAAGGTTTTCCAGGACGTGGGTCAGGGACACCACGGTGCCGATGATGCCCACGGTGGGGGCATAGCCACCGAGACTCGCGAAGAATTTGGAGTTGGCGTGATCGCTCCGGGACTTGGAGTCGATCTCGTCCTCCATGAGCATCCGGAGGTCCTCGGCGTCGGTGCCGTCGGCGATGTTCTGCAGGGCACGGGCCAGGAAGGGGTCCTTGACGCTGGCCGCTTCCTCTTCCAGGGACAGCAGGCCCTCGCTGCGCGCCTTTTCGGCGAAGCGGACCATCTGGTCAATGCTTTCCTGCGGCTTGGCGGTTTTGCCGAGGAACATCTTGGGGAGGGCTTTGAAGGCCTGGACGACGTCTTTGAGGGTGTTTCCGGCGATCCCGACGGCGAGCGTGGCGCCGAAGACCAGGATCATGGGGGCCGGGAGGAGCAACGCCGACAGGCTGGCGCCCTCGAGCGACACCATGGCGATAACGGAGCCAAAGGCGAGGAGCAGTCCGATGACTGTTGCGGGATCCATCGTTACTTTCTGGGTTGTGCGGGCGGCGTGGGGCCGGCGCCGTCGTCGTAGGGGTCGTCGTCCGGGTCTTCAGTCCGGACCAGGCTGAGGGGATAGCCGGTGATGGCCGGAAAGTCCCGGGCCTTGCTCAGAATGTATGCCCGGTACTCCGCGATGAGCTCGACCACTTCGGCGAGGCTTTCGAGCACCACGTAGGCGGCGCCGTCGAGCGTCACCAAGTGCGTATCCGGGCTCTCGTGGATGCGTTCAATGAGGTCCGGATTGACCGCGAAGCGCGTTCCGTTGAGGCGTGTAACGACGATCATGGGCCGATTCTGCTCTGTGAGGGGAAGGGTGTTCTCCTCCGTACTGTCGGCAGCCGGGGCCCCTTCGTTAGGCGCCGTCGTCAGGCGCCTTGCCAACGTGCCGGTGCCCGGGGGGCGGCCGGCGCAGCAACATTCCCCGTGCCAAGGCCGCCGCGCGGTATTAGGGTGGGACCTGACGGGGCCACCCGGCCCGCCCCGTTGGGCGCCTGTTCCACCGCAGTTCGTCCAGTGCAGTTGGTCAAGTGCCAGGAAACGACGGCCGCCCGCCTCATCAGGAAGGCCAGCCATGGCGCCATTTCCGGATTTTGAGCAGCCGTTGAACCCGTTTCCCCGCTACGCAGCCATGCGGGACAGTGAACCCGTTTTCCAGGACCCGGACACCGGCGTCTGGCACGTGTTCCGCTACGACGACGTGCAGCGGGTCCTGTCCGAGCACGCCACTTTTTCTTCCCGGATGGGCGGGGACAACCCCTCCGAAACGGGCCAGCTCTTCGCCGCCAGCCTGGTCAACACGGACCCGCCGCGGCACCGCCAGTTGCGTTCGCTCGTGACGCAGGCGTTCACGCCGCGGGCAGTCGAAGCGCTCGCCCCGCGCATCTCGGAACTGACCGACGAGTTGCTGGAGCCGGTGGTGGCCGGCGGCGCCACGGACCTGATCGAACAGCTGGCCTATCCGCTTCCGGTGATCGTGATCGCCGAACTCATGGGCATTCCGGCCTCTGACAGGGACCGGTTCAAGCTGTGGTCCGACGTGATCGTGAGCCAGACCCGCCCGGGCGCCGACGATTCCGTCCACACGGCAGCCAACCGGGAAATGGCGGAGTACTTCATGGGCATGATCGAGGAACGGCGGCACCGGCCGGGCAATGATTTGATCAGCGCGCTCCTCGCGGCCGAGATCGACGGGCAGAAGCTCAGCCCCATCGAGTTGCTGGGATTCTGCAGCCTGTTGCTCGTGGCGGGAAACGAGACCACCACCAACCTGATCGGCAATGCGGTGCTGTGCTTCACCGAATCACCGGGCACGGCGGAACGCCTCGTCGCCGAGCCTGCCCTGCTCCCGCACGCCATCGAAGAGGTGCTGCGCTACCGCTCCCCCGTCCAGTCCATGTACCGGCTCTCAGCCGTCGACACGACCGTGCGCGGCCGCACCATTCCGGCAGGCTCGCCGATCATTGCCTGGATCGGCTCGGCGAACCGCGACGGGGAGCAGTTCCCGAGCCCGGACGAGTTCGACGTCGAACGCTCACCCAACCGTCACCTCGCCTTCGGGCAGGGCATCCATTTCTGTCTGGGGGCGCCCCTGGCGCGGCTGGAGGCCAGGATCGCGCTGGAGGCCGTGCTCTCACGGCTGCCGGGGCTTGCGGTAGACCCCGATGCACAGTTGGAGCGGATGGAAAGCATGATCGTCTACGGGGCGAAACAGCTTCCCGTGACCTGGCAGGCTGCCTGACGGCGGGCACGGCGTCAGGGGCGGCGATCGTGATCGTCTCCGGTGCCCTCGAGGGCCGCCCCGAACCATGTCGGCAGATGGTGGAACAGGTCGTCCTGGTCGTCTCCGATCCATGCGACGTGGCCGTCCGGCCGGAGCAGGACCGCGGGCGCGTCCAGTTCCCCGCTGGCGTCCGCGACGTGGTCGACCCGATCCGCCCATCCAGCCACGGAGAGTTCGCCGGTCTGGTCCAGCAGGAGCCCGCGGCCTTTGCGGGTGAGTTCGTAGAGACGACCCCGCGACAGAGGAATGTCGCGCAGTCGCCTGCCGAGCAGCTCGGGTCCTTCGCCGAAGTCGTAGCGGACCCCGATCGCGGTGATCTTCTCGGCCAGGAAACGGCTGACATCCTCGAAGTCCATCAGCTCGCTCAGCAGCCGCCGCACGGCCTGCGGGCCGGGCTCGGTGGACAGCAGCTCGCTCTGGGCGCGGGTGATGGTCAGCACGCCTTCGGCGACCGGGTGACGCTCGGCGTAATAACTGTCCAGCAGCCCGTCAGGCGCCCAGCCTTTGACCTCGGCGGCGAGCTTCCAGCCGAGGTTGAAAGCGTCCTGGATGCCGAGGTTCAGTCCCTGCCCTCCCAGCGGCGGGTGGACGTGCGCCGCATCGCCGGCGAGCAGAATACGGCCCACCCGGTATTGCTCGGCAAGCCGGGTGGCGTCGCTGAAACGGGACAGGGAGCGTGGTGAGTGGACGCCGAAGTCGGTGCCTGCGAACGCCCGCAGCTGCGTCCGGAACTCCTCCAGGGTCGGCGGGACCGAGCGGTCCTCGGCCACGGCCGCCGCGGGCACGACGGCGCGGTACAGGCCGTTTCCGGCGGGGCCTATGCCGAACCCCTTGTGGGTCTTGCGCACCTCCTCGGCCACCTCGGCCAGCTGGTCCGGCGCCGCGGTCACCTCCACCTCGCCCAGGAGCCACTCGGTCTTGGCCGGCTCGCCGGGGAAGCCGATGCCGAGCAGTCTGCGCACCAGGCTGCGTCCGCCGTCGCAGCCGACCAGCCAGCGCGAGCGCAGCCGTGTGCCGTCAGCGAGTTCGACGCTCACCGCGTCCTCGTCCTGCTCGACCCCTGCCACCTCGCAGCCGCGGCGGATCTGGGCGCCGAGCTCACCGGCGCGCTCGGCCAGCAGGCGATCGGTGACCGGCTGGGGGATGCCAAGGACGTAGCCGTGTGCGGTGTCCAGGTTCACCGGCCGGGGCTTGTCGATCCCGGCGAAGCGACCCACGCCGCCGGGATACCGCTGCCCGTGGGCGAGGAACCGGTCCAGCAGCCCGCGCTGGTCCATGATCTCGATGCTGCGCGGGTGCAGGCCGAGCGAACGGACCGCCTGGCTCGGCTCCGCGTCCCTCTCCAGCACGAGCACGTCCACGCCGTGCAGCCGCAACTCGCTGGCCAGCATCATTCCCGTCGGGCCGCCGCCGCTAATGATCACGTCGAAAATATGGAACCCCAATCCCAGAAACTCACTTCCCGGATTGCCCGGCTGCGTCCCGCACCCTGAAATGCGGGGGTGAGCCCGATCAGTACTCGCCCTTGATCACGAAGTAGGAGCCGCGAATAACGCCCGCCAGCTTCGACTTTTGGCGGGCGAACTTGAAGCGCGGCGCCAATTCCTCCGGAACTTCCATGCCGTCGGCAAGTTTGAACCCCACCGCTCTCTTCCCGCCGTCCTCGATGCTGTACATGACGTTGACCGACAGCCCCGACTCGTAAAAAACGTAGGCCATCCGCAAACCGTCGACTTCGAAGGCGGTCGCCTCCAGCGGGCGGGAGCCGATCACGATCTCGCGTTCATCCCGGAGGATGCGGCTCACCCGGTCAACCACGTCAGGAACTTCGCTCGCGGGGCTCACGGTGAAGGCGTGGCCGTACTTATTCCGGAAATAGCGGGCCTCGTTGGCGCGCAACCCGGCGAGGGCCTCGGAGACGGGGGATGATTCCAAGCCGACGGTAGAAACGGTCTCGAAGTCAACGATGTACGGCATGTGCCCTCCTGGACAGACGTGTTGGGACCAATGCTAACGCGACGACGTGCTGCCGGACGCCGGAAATCAGGCGCCCCTTTAGGGTGCGATCCGAGGAGACAGCTCCGGGTCCGGCAATACCGGAAACCCAAAGCTGTCCCCCGAATCCTTAAGGGACAAGCACGATTCCCCTCATTAGCGCTTGAGCTGGGTCAGTTCCTGGAGAACCTCATCCGAGGTGGTGATGATGCGGGCGTTGGCCTGGAAACCGCGCTGCGCAACGATCAGGTTGGTGAATTCCTGGGACAGGTCCACGTTCGACATTTCCAACGAGCCGCCGGTCAGGGTGCCAAGGCCGGGGTCGCCCGCAGCACCGAGCTGCACGCCGCCGGAGTTGCCGGTTGCGACGTAGGAGGAGCCGCCGGCCTTCTCCAGGCCGCCCGGGTTGGTGAACTTGGCGAGGGCGATCTTGGCGAGGACCTGCTTGATGCCGTTGCTGAACGACCCGACCAGGGAGCCGTCGCTGCCCAGCGTGTAGGACTCGAGCTTGCCGACGGGGGCACCGTTCTGGCCGCTGACAGTGAGCGAGCTCATGGCGGCGTAGCCGGAAACCTTGGAGACATCAATGGTGATGCCGTTGACGGTGACGTTTCCGCCGGCGGTGGGCTTGCCGTTCGTGTAGGTCACAGACCCGGTGGCTGTGGTGCCGTTGTCGTCGGCCGCGATGTTCCAGGTGCTTCCGGCCTTGGTGAAGGTCATTGACACACTGCGTTCGGTGCCGGCGGCGTCGTAAACCTTGACGAGACGGTCCAACTTGGTGCCGTCGACGGCGTCGCTGGGCAGGTTTCCGTCCAGCGTCACCGAGTCGGTCTTCTTGGCCACCATGGTGTTGGGGTTCAGCGTAATGTCGCCCACGGGGCCACCCGCGTTGATCACACCGTTGGTGGCGGTCCAGCCCTGGAGGATGCCGCCGTCGGGGCTTACCAGCTGGTTGGCCGCGTCCGGGCTGAACGCGCCGGCGCGGGTGAAGAGCTGGCTGCCGCCCTTGCTGGTGACGAAGAAGCCGTCACCGGAAATCATCAGGTCGGTGGCCCGGCCGGTGCTCTGCGAAGAGCCCTGGGAGAAGTTGGTGGTGACGCCGGCAACCCGGACGCCCAGGCCGATCTGGGCGGGGTTGCTGCCGCCGGTCGCGGCCTGCGGGCCGGTGGCGCCCTGCTGCAGCTGGGACAGGGTGTCCTGGAACTGGGTGGAGGAGGCCTTGAAGCCTGCGGTGTTGACGTTGGCGATGTTGTTGCCAGTAACGTCCAGCATGGTCTGGTGGGCGCGGAGGCCCGAGATTCCGGAGTACAGCGAGCGGAGCATGGGAACTGCCTTTCTACGGGTGAAGAACTGGTTAGGATGCGGCCGGAGCGGTAAGCCCGGTGATGGAGTCGAGGGGAACGGAAAGGTCGCCGATCGTGACGGACGGAACCGACCCCGCATAGCTGACGGAACTGGCGACGCCGGTCCCGGTGGTGCCGTCCGCGAGGGTGTAGCCGACCGAGTGTCCGATCAGCTGGGCTGCCGCCGTCCGCATCTGGAGGGAGAAGCCCTCCTTGCTGTTGGTGGTCAGTTCGGTCATTTTTTCCATCATGGAGAGCTGAAGGGTCTGGCTCATCATCTGGTTTGTGTCCATGGGAGCGCTCGGGTTCTGGTTCTTGAGCTGCGTCACGAGCAGGGACATGAACACGTTGGCATCCATGGTCTGCGAGGGTGTCCGCACGGCAGAGGCCCGGGTGGCCTCCCCCGCCGCCGCTACCGGCTGGGATGCGATCGGCTGAATCGTCATAAGTCGCGTTCCTTCGTGTCAGACAAGAATGTCGAGGGTGGTCTGGGGGCCGTTCAAAAGCCTGGCGGTGCGTATGGCTTGATCATCGGCCAGCGCATCCCAGCGGTTTCCGGGCCGCGGCCCGTTCCGGTCTCCCGGGCCGGAGCCGCTGCCGCCGGGGCCGCCGGGGTCCCGGCCCGTGGCGAACTGGCCGCC
>NZ_KI914933.1:16317-34321 GCF_000520575.1 Arthrobacter sp. I3 | reverse complement strand
CCCGTGGCGAACTGGCCGCCGGTCCCGGTCCGGTCCTGGCCCGTGCCGTGTTGGGCCCCGTGCTGCCCGAAACCGGGACTGTTGTGGTCTGAGAGGTCAAGGCTGGCCCCGAATCCGGCGCCGTGGAGTTCCCTGCGGAGTTCGGGCAGGATTCCGCGGACCGCTTCACGTCCCGCATCGCCCGGGGCGAACAGCTCAATCCGGACGCCCGCGGCGTCGATCTGGGCCCGGACCGTCAGTGGACCCAGATCTTCCGGGCTGACCTTGAGGGTCATGATGTGCTGCCCCCGGGGTGCCCCCACGAGAGTGAAAAGCGGTTTGGCCAGCTGGGACTGGAGGGGCGCCGCGTAATGGGGCGCCGGCGGGGACGCCGACTGGAACGCCGGCTGCGCAGCGGACTGGGCAGCCGGCTGGGGCACGGCCTGGGCCACTGACTGGGCCACGGTTGCCGCCGCCAGAGTCGGCTGGACGGGGATGGCGGCCAGTTCGCCACGGGCGCCTTCCGGATTCGACGGAACCTGGGCGGCGTTGGGCACCGGTGCCGCGGCTGGTTCCGCCCGGACGCCGGCGTGGAAAGGAGCGGGGACGGTTCCGGTTCCGGTTCCGGTGGACATGCTGCCGGAGGATCCGGTGCCGGCTCCGGGGCTGCCGGATGACGCCGTACCGGACGGGGCCGTACCGGGCGAGGTGGTCGGCGACGTCGGCGCTTGTCCGGGCGCGGAGGCAGCGACGGCGGCGACGTCTGATCCGTTGACCGCCCGCGCGGACACGGCCGCGGTGGTGGCCGCCGGCGACGCACCGTGACCAGACCCAGGTCCCTGGGCGGTCTGCGCCGCCGCTGCCGCGCTCGGTGCGGTGGCGGCCGAAGGTGTGGCGGCGGCCTGCACCGGGACTTCCTGCGTTGGCCCGGCAGGTGCAGCAGCCTTGGCCGGGCCACTGAGCACCGGGACGGGACCGGTCGCAGGGGTGATCCCCGCGGCGCCGGTGGCAGTCGAGGCCAGCGGCGCGGCCGCAACAGTAGCCACCGGCGAGGCCGCATCAGTTGCCGGTGCGGTGGGCACGGCGTCGACGGGCGCAGCCGTCGGGGCAGGACCGTTCACATTGACCGGCCGGTTGACCGGTCCGCCGGCGGCGGCCTTGGGCCCGGCCAGCGGGACCACGCCCGCCGTCTGCGAGGCCGCAGCGTCGTTCTGCTTACCGTCCGGCATGGTCCCAGCGGGGACGGCGGCCACAGTCTGGCGCCGCGTTGCGGCCAATCCCGGGGTCGCGACGGCCGGGGTCTGCGCGACGGCGGCCGGCACTTCGTCGGGAAGAACCGCCGAGGCCGCGGACGCAGTGACGGCCGGTGCGGCAGTGCGGGAACCATCGTTGCTGTCCGACGGCGGGGCAACGGCCTGCGCCGACTGTCCGGGCAACGCAACCTGACCAGCCTGACCAAGTTGTGCAAAGGGGACAAACTGGGCCGGCGGGAATTCGGCCGTGCCGTACTGGGCTGGAAAGTACGGGGCTGGAAAGTACGGGGCCGGGACGTGCGTGGCCGGGACGAGGCTGGTGATACCGGACGGAGCAACGTCGGTCCCCGGTGCGGCCCCGGAAGCAGCGTCGGCCCCCGTCGCAGTGTTCGCAGCGGTGCCGCTTAGCGAAGCAGGGTCCGTACCGCCGTTGGGCTGCGGCAGTTCGGCCGCCGTGTCATCGGTCGCCGGCACTGCCTTAGCGGCGCCCGGCTCTGCCGCGGTGCTGTTGCCCTTTGCGGCCTGGACGTCGTTGAGGACCGCATCGAAGGACGCGGCGGCTGTGTTTCCGTTTTCGCTGCCGGGCCGCGGGTCCGCGCCCTGCCGGGCCGCCCGGACCGTCGCCCCCAGCGCGGCCGCAAACTCCGTCGATGCCGCCGCCTTCATGATGCCGCCCCTGCGGGAACGATGCGCCGGATGGAGGTCAAGTTGGACTGCTGCTCCCACGCATCGCGGATCTGGATGGTCTTGCCCGGCACGGGTGCGTCGATCGCCTTGCCGTTGCCCAGGTAGATGGAAATGTGGTTGCCGCCGAAGCTCACCAGGAGGTCCCCGGGTTTCGCCTCGGCGAGAGACGCCACCGGGGTGCCCTGGCGCATCTGGTCGCTCACCACACGGGGAAGCTCCACGCCGAGGTCCTTGAAGACCCGCTGGGTGAAGCCGGAGCAGTCCATGCCGGAGGCCGGATTAGTGCCGCCCCACACATAGGGAACACCGATGTACTTCTTCGCCACGGCCACCACGTCATTGCCCGTCGCGGCCCCACCGGTATGTACGGTTCCGGCTGCCTGGGCGCCGGTGAGCGCGGCCGTCCCGGCCGCCGCAGCGCTACCTGGTACCAATGTGCCGCCAATGCCCAGTGAGGAGCCCAGGCCCAGGCTGTCCGTGAGGGAAGCGGCATCCGTTGCGCCGCTGCCGCCCAGTGCCGCGGCAAGCGCCTGGGTGAACGTGGCGGAGTCGCCGGTGCCGGTTGCGGACGCGAGCGAGGTCGCGGCCGCCGCCTTGGCAGCGGCCGCGCTGGTTTCCGTGGCCGCAGGCCGGCTCAATTCCGCGATCATCGACTGGATGCCCTGCATCCGGCCGATCGCTTCAGTCATGCTCATGGCTTCACCTGCTGCTCATCGCGGTGCCAGAGCGTCGAGGCGATCTCATCGAGGGCCGACTGTTCGGCGCGCAGGTCCGCGGAGTTGACCTCGGCGTCGTGCCGGGCTTGCAGTTTTTCCAGCCCCACGGACCGCGTGCGGGCAGCGATGAACTCGGCCCGGGCGTTGGCTTCGTCGGCCTCGGCCAGGTGGGTGAGGTTTTGCAGGTCCGCGAGCATGCTGTGCGCGGATGACCGGGCGGCGGCCACTGCGCGCAGTGAGGCCGAACTGGAGATGGGGTCATCCGTGGCGGCAAGTTCGCGGCGGGCGGCGGCTTCGCGGACCCGGACGGAGCTGGAACGTGAGCGGGCTCGCGCCAGCCCGGTTGCCGCCTGGTCCTGCTGGAGCTGGCGGAGGCGCAGGAGGCCAGCCAGTGAGAATTCGCGGTTCATGCTGCTGCTCCCAGGATCGAAGTGAGGTGGCCGAGCCGTTGCCAGGACTCGGGGTGGGCCGTGGATTCGTCCATCGGCTGCTGGAGGAAACCGCTGACGTCGCCCTCGTGGTTCAGCGCAGCGTCCACCAGCGGGTTGGTCCCGGCCTGGTAGGCGCCGACGTCGATCAGGTCCTGTGCCGCCTTGCGGGCCGCGAGGACCCGGCGGAGCGTGGCGGCGGCGTCGAGGTGTGGCCGGGAATTGACCTTGCTGGCCACCCTGGACACGGATCCGAGCACGTCCACGGACGGGAAGTGCCCGGTGACGGCGAGTTTGCGGTCCAGCACCACGTGGCCGTCCAGGATGGAGCGGGCGGCGTCGGCGATGGGCTCGTTATGGTCATCGCCGTCCACCAGCACGGTGTAGATGCCGGTAACGGAGCCGGCCTCGGCCGTGCCGGCGCGCTCCAGCAGCCGGGCCAGGATGGAAAAGGTCGACGGCGGGTAGCCGCGGGTGGCAGGGGGCTCGCCGGCCGAGAGGCCAATCTCGCGCTGCGCCATGGCCACCCGGGTCAGGGAGTCCATCATGAGGACCACATCCTGGCCCTGGTCGCGGAAGGACTCGGCGATGCGGGTGGCGGTGAAGGCCGCGCGCATGCGCATGAGGGCGGGTTCGTCGGAGGTGGCGACCACCACCACGGAGCGCGCCAGGCCGGCGGCGCCGAGGTCGTCTTCGAGGAACTCGCGGACTTCGCGGCCGCGTTCGCCAACGAGGGCGATCACCGAGACTTCGGCGTCGGTTCCGCGGGCGATCATCGAGAGCAGGGAGGATTTGCCGACGCCGGAGCCGGCAAACAGGCCCATGCGCTGGCCCTTGCCGAGCGTGGTCATGGTGTCCAGGACGCGCACGCCGGTCTGGAGGGCGGTGTCGATGCGGGCGCGTTTCATGGCGTTCGGTGCCTCGTTGTCGATCGGCACGCGCGGCCCGCTGAGCAGCGGACCCTTGCCGTCGATCGGGCGTCCCAGGCCGTCAAGGACCCGGCCGAACAGGCCCCGCCCGGTGGGAACCAATACCGCGCTGCCTTTGGCGCGCACCGGGTCACCGGCAGCCACGCCGGCCAGCCTGCCCAGCGGCATGCAGCGCACGGAGCCGTCCAGCGCCGCGACGACTTCGGCGTCAAGGCCAGGGTTCCCGCCCACGGTCACGAGGTCACCAAGGGCGCAGTCCAGACCCGACACTTCCAGGCCCAGCCCGATGACCGAGGTGACGACGCCGACCCGTTGCGGGGCGGCCGCGGCCAGCGCGGCGGCATAGTCGGCGCCCTTCGGCCGCCACTCGGCGATCATGCCTGGCCCCGGTACGCGCCGGCACCGAATTCGGCCTGGCCGGATTCTCCCGGCACGGTCTCTCCCGGCACGGCGTCTCCCACCAGTGCGCCTCCCAGCGGGCCCTCTGCCGACGCTGGCTCTCCCAGGAGCGCCGTGCGGGCACGTCCCAGGGCGGTGCGGAGGCTGGCGTCGAACCAGCCCTGCTGGTATTCGACCTTCGCGTCGCCGCGGCCCAGGGAGGGGTCCGCGATGAGCGGCAGCCCGGCGGGCAGTTCCTGGCCTTCCCGGCTGAGGACGTCGATGTCCGCCGGGTGCAGCCGGATTGCCAGTACCGTGGCGGAGTCATTCCCGGAGAGGGCGCGGGCCAGGGCGGCCCGGGCGGTCCGGGTGCCTTCGGCCAGTTCGTAGCCGAGGATGGCCTCGGCCAGTTCCAGCGCCGTGCGGGCCAGGATTTCTTCGGCGTCCTGCAGCGCCTGCACGTTGCGGTGCGCAAAGTCTGTCCGGGCGACGGCGAGGGCGCGCACGGCACGGTCCAGGTCCTGCTGTCCGGCGGCCAGGGAGGCAGCCTGCTCGGCGGCCATCCGGTCCCGCCAGCGGCGCTGCTCTTTCGCTGCGGCGCGCACACCGGCGGCGTAGCCCGCGGCGTGGCCTTCGGTGTAGCCGGCCTGTTCGGCGGCCGGGCCGTTGGCCCGCAGTGACGGGAAGACGACGCGCGCCGGGGCGTTGGCCGCGCCGTTGTCAGTAGACATAGTCTTCTTCGTCCCCGCGCTGGATGGTGATCTGGCCTTCGGCCTCGAGCTCGCGGATGGACCGGACGACGGCGGCACGGGCCTCTTCGATCTGCGAGGCACGCAGGGGTCCCAGGGCGGCGATCTCGGATTCGAGGATTTCCAGGTTGCGCCCGGAGACGTTGGTGGTGATGGTTTCCAGGACCGGCTCGGAGGCACCCTTCATCGCCATCGCCAGGACGGCCGCGTCGAGTCCGCGCAGCACCAGCTGCACGTCGCGGCGTTCCAGCTTCACGATGTCGTCGAACGTCACCATCTGGGCCCGGATCTCCACCGCGAGGTCGGGATCGAGCAGGTCCAGGCCGTCCAGCACGGACCGTTCCGTGCCGGCGTCGGTCCGGTTGATGATCTCCAGCAGCGGCTGGATGCCGCCCACCACCTTCGAGGCCTGCTGGGACACGGCGGCGCCGCCGCGGAGTTTGAGGGTGTCGGCGACGATCCCGATCGCCTCGGGCGCGCCGGATCCCATGGTGGCGATGCTGAGCGCGACGTCGGCGCGCAGCGAGCCGGGCAGCCCGGACATCACGGCCGAGGCCTTGCGCGGGCTGAGGTGGGCGAGGACCAGGGCGATGGTCTGCGGCAGTTCGCCGTCGATCAGGGCCAGGATCTGCACGGGTTCGATGTCTTCGAGGAACTCGAAGGACTTGCCGGCCATATTGACGGTCAGGCGGTTCATGAGCCCGGCGGCCCGTTCCGAGCCGAAGGAGGCCTCCAGCAGGCCCTCGGCGAGTTCCCGGCCTCCCCGGGCCTGGCGCGTGGTTGTCATCGCGGCCTGGTGGAAGTCCTTCATGATCTGCTCGGTGACGTCAGAGTCCACCTTGCGGAGCTTGACGATCTCCCCGGCAATCTCCTCCGCCTCGGTGTCCGTGAGCTGGGCCATGACCTTGGCGGCGTTCTCGGGGCTCATCTGCATCAGGACGACGGCGGCGCGCTGGGTGCCGGTCAGGGGCGTATCGGCGGGTTTCATGCCGGTTGCCTGTCATCCATGAGGCTGCGCAGGTAATCGGCGGCCCGTTCCGGGTTGGCGGCGACCATGTTGTCGATTTCAAACCGGCGGCGCTCGGATTCCAGCTGTTCGGTGCTCGGGCCCGGAAGCGGGGGCAGGGCGGTGATCGGGATCGCCGACGTCGCCGGCGGAAGGGCCACCACAGGCGGGGCCACCGGCATGATCTCCAGGTCCAGGCGTTCGCCGAGGTCCACGGGCTCGCGCTTCTGGCGGCGCCGCAGGATGATCGTGACCACCAGGGCCAGGATCAGCAGGCCCAGCAGGATGCTGCCTGCGGTGACGAGGGTTCCGAAGAACGCGGCCTGCTTCTCGGCTTCGGCGTTGGCCTGGGCCTCGGCGAGCGCCTTGGCGGCGTCGTCGGCGGCTGCGGTGCTGAACGGCACAACCTCGACCGTGACAATATCGCCGCGCGCGGTGTCGGCCCCGGCTGCGGAGGTGACGAGGTTCTTCAGCGACGCCAGGTTCAGGCCGCCGGCGGCGGCCTGGCTGACGGCGACGGAAATGGTCTGCCGCTTGATGGCACCGGCCGGGATGGTCCGGTCCTCGGTGACCTTGTTGACCGCGTTGTTCTTGGTTTCGGTGGAGGAATCGAAGTTGCCGTTGCCGCTCGTGCCGCCGGGAACAGCGATGTTGTCCGGGCCGAGGACGCCCGCGGCGCCTCCCCCGGTTCCGGTGTATTTCTCGGTCTTGGACGATTCACTGAGCGGCAGGGCGCCCTCGGCATTGGAGAAAGTCTCGCTCTTCTGCTGCGCCGATTCGCCCGTCACGTCGGCGGCGACGGCGACCGTGGAGTTGCCCGGGCCCACCACGCGGTCCATGACCGCGCGGACGGCGTCCGAGGTGCGCTGCTGGTAGTCGCTGGCCTGCTTGGTGGACGATCCTGCGGTCCCGCCGCCGACGGTGGAGAGCACGTTGCCCTGCGAATCGACCACGGAGACGTTGGAGGGCTTGAGGTTTTCGATGGCGGCGGAGGTCAGGTGGACGATCGCCTGCACCTTGTCACCGGTCAGGGCAGCGCCGGCGTCGGTCTCGATGAACACTGAGGCGGTGGTGTCCGGGGCCTTGGACACAAACACTGTTTTCTCGGGGATGGCGAGCCGGACGGCGGCGGTCTTCACGCCGTCCATGGCGGAGATGGTGCTGGCAAGTTCGCCCTCGAGGGCGCGCTTGTACGTGACGGACTGCTGGAATTCCGAAGACGTCACGCCCATCTTGTCCAGCAGGGAGTAGCCGGTGGCGGCGGCAGTCGGCAGGCCCGCGGCCGCTGCCTTGAGGCGCTCGTCGTAGACCTTGTCCTGCGGCACCAGGATGGTGGATCCGCCGTCGCTGAGCTCGTACTGAACGTTGTCCTTGCGGAGCTGTTCGACGATGCCGTTGGCGTCGGTGGTCTGGAGGCCGGAGAACAGCGGGGTCAGCACCGGGCGGGTAAGCCAGGCGGACAGGGCAACAATGCCCACCACCAGCAGGGCAGCGCCGATCACGGCGATGGTGCGCTGGCCGGCGGTGAAGCTCTTCAGGCCCGCGCCGAAGCGCTGGAAGAAAGCGTTAATCTGCGGAGGCATCAGGCCTGCATCCTCATGATCTCGTTGAACGCGTCAACGCCCTTGTTGCGCATGGTGGCCATGAGCTCCAGCGTCACCTGCGCCCGGGTCGCGGCAAGCGTGGCGTTGTGGATGTCATCCAGGTTGCCGGTCACGGCGGACACAGCCAGCTGGTTCGACGTCGACTGCAGCTGCTGGAGGTTATCCACCGCGCCGGTGAGGGAAGTGGCGAAGGCGGAGCCGTCAGTGCCGGCCACGGGTGCCGCTCCGGCGCCCGTCACATAGTTTGTCGGCAGGACGCCCTGGACGGGGGCGATGGGGGCGACAGTCATTAGGAGCGTCCAATCTCAAGGGCGGCCATGTAGGTTTCGCGGGCGCGATCCACCACCTGCGCGTTGGCCTGGTAGCCGCGCTGGGCGATGATGAGCGCACCCATCTGTTCGGCCATGTCAATGTCCGGGTACTTCACGTTGCCGTTTGCGTCCGCCAGCGGGTGATCCGGCTGGTAGACGACCCTGCCCTCGGCGTTGCCGAGCTGGGTGCTCTTGACGTACACGCCCGAGCCCTGCGAGCCCTCCGCGGCCTCGACGTACCGGGCCTGGAAGGCGGGGCCGGACGTGGCGGAGGCGTTGTTCATGTTGGCGAGGTTGTCCGAGACGGCATCGAGCCACTTGCGGTGGACGGTGAGGGCGGAGCCGGCGATGCCGATCATGTCGAAGGTCATCAGCTGGTCCTCAGGGCGGAGCGCACGGCGGTGAACTCGGTGTTGACGGCGCGGGCGGCGAACTGGAAACGCAGCACGGTGTCGATGTTGGACAGGGTCTCGGTGTCCAGGTTGACGTTGTTGCCGTTCAGCTGCGTGGGCTCCAGGGACTCCGCCGTGGTTGCCTGGACGCGGCCGTTCCCGGACTGCACCGACGCTGCGAGGGCGTCCTCGAAGCTGACGCGCTTCGCGTGGTAATTCGGCGTGTTGACGTTCGCGATGTTGTTCGCGATGGTCCGCTGGCGCAGTGCCAGCCCGTCCATGGCGCTGGCCAAGGCGGCGGAAGTCACGGATTCGAGCACAGAGTCCTGCCTGGGAAAGGTGGGGGTGGCCGATCCGTGGCCGGTAATCGAGCGATCCGTGCTCTTACAGTGGTTATCGGCACTGGTCAGCGCCGCGTTAGGCGAAATCAAAAGACTATTTCAGATGTTTTGGAACCCGGGATTCCTAGCCGTTGACATCCAGGTACAGGGCTCCGGCGGACTCCCCCACGCCGGGCACCGACGATACCGCCTGCAGCTGCCGGGCGACTCCCAGCCGCGCCTCTTCCAGCCGGAGGGCAACGCGTTCCTGGGCGGCTGCCAGTGCGACGGCGCGACGCCGCGCGGTCGCCGGCAACGGCCCGTTCATCGACGGCGGAGACCAGCGCTTCTCCGGCCGGGGTTCCGCCACCGATCCCGCGGGAGCGGCGAGCGGGCCCAGCGGATCCTTCAGGGTCCGCTCGGCGGCCTGCACCGCCATTTCAAGCACATCAAGGACGGCCATCCAGGCAGCCAGGGTGGTGTCTTCAGGGATCTTGCCGGGAAGGGACGAATCGGCGTCGTTGGATCCGGTTCCCCCTGGGCCACTATCCAAGTAAGCCCGTTCAGCCAAAGCCGAGACTCCCGCCGCCTGTTCCGGGCCCGGTGTTCCAGGCCCCTGCTGCCGGGAAACCGGCTGGAGCTGCGGAGGGAAACGCCGCGGGGCTTGCGGGCGCTGGTACCGCGGCGGCGGCGGCCTCGTGCCAGGTTTGCCGCAGGGGCTCCAAGAGTTCGATTGCTTCCCGGGTCAGCGCCGCGTCCCGCTGGATGTTCGCGTTGGTCAGTGCGGTGGAGACGTAGTTGTAGACCCCCAGCAGCCCGTTGGCGCCGTCCCACGCGTCGACCTTGAGCGAGGAGGACAGCTCGGACACGATGGCCTGGGCGTGCAGCAGGTTTTCCGATGCGGTGGTCCAGTCGGCAGCGTGCTGCGCCGTTTCCGCCCGGCCCAGGTCCAGCAGGAGGCGGTCGTAGAGCATGGTGAGGAGGCGTGCCGGCGGAGCCGACAGGACCGAGTCGGCCAGGTACTGGTTCCGCTGGCCGGCATTGCCGTAGCCGCCGCCGAAGGAGGTCAGAGTCATGATGAAGAGCTTCCTGAAGAGAGTCCTGCGAGTTGGGAGGACAGCCAGGACGACTGCGCTTTCATGCCGCTGAGAGCAACCTCCAGCGCGGAGTAGGTCCGCTGCAGCGTGGTCCGACGCATTTCCAGGCGGTCATCCCAGTCGGCGATCTGGTCGGTGTAGTCCTTCGCGGTGGACTGCTGTCCCTTGATCTTGGTGCTGAGCAGCCCAGTGGAGGGATCGGAGGCCTGCTTGGCGGCGTCCGCCACGCGGCCCGCGATGGTGGCCACGGCCGCCATTGTTCCGGCCGGGTCCTTCGCCAGGGCGTCGCCGAATTTGGTGGCGTCGAATTCCATCGTCCCGGTCTTGGTCACGCTGATGCCAAGCTCAGACGGCGATTTTCCGTTCAAGGGCTGGGACGCAGCGGCCAGGATCGCGGCGTTGACGTTACGAACGGTGCTGTCTCCGGTGAAGACGCCGCCTGAAGTGACCGGGTTGCCGGAGGCGTCGGTGCTGCTGACCACGGCGCTCTTGGTGGCGATCTGCGCCAGGACTCCGTTGACGGAGCTAACCAGGTCAGAGGCGGCCCTGCTGATCTGGGCGTTGTCACGGGCAACGGTGACGCGAGTGGGACTGGCAGAAACCTCGGAGACGGTGATCGAGACTCCGCTCAGGACATCCGCGAAGGTGTTGGTGGCGGAGCTGAGCGTCGCCTCGGCTGCTGTTCCCGCCCACAGCTTGATCTGCGCGTCCTGCGCAGGCTGCACTTTGGTCAGCCCGGCGGTGCCGTCCGGATCGGCGATGCTGAACCCGCCGGCGACGCCGGTCTTGGACGAGGCAAACTGCAGCCTGTACTCGCCGCCGCCCACGGAAACTTTCGATGCGACAATGCCGGCGCCGGAGAGGTTCACGGCGGAAACGACGTCGTCAAGAGATGAAGTGAGAGGGGTGACGGTGATGGCCTGGCCGCCTTCACCGGTGACCGTCATGGTGGTGTAGGGCCACGCGGCGAGATTCTTGCTGACGGAGACCTGGGTCTGGGCCAGCTGCGATACGGTGAAATCAACCGCACCCGGCTTCGCTCCGGCACCGACCACGGTGGTGACCTTGGCGGAACTGCTTGAGGCCGAATACAGTTCCAGGCTCTTGGGATCGGAAAGCTTACCGGCCTTCGTTGCGAGGTCCGCGACGGCGGTGTTGAGTCCCTGCAGGGCCGAGATGCCGGTTTGGACAGTTGCGGCCTTGTTCTTGATGAGGCTTTGCGGGACTGCTTCCACGGCCATGAGGGAATTGATCAGCGCTGTGGTGTCCAACCCGCTGGAAAGTCCGTCGATAGAAAGTCCCATGCCTGCAACTCCTTAGAACAATGGCCGGCTGAATCAGTAATGGCTGGTGGTACTGCACAGCGCCCGGGGAGAAGAATTCTCTCCCCGGGCGCCACGTGCGGCTGAACTACTTAGCGGAAGTCACCGGAGTGATCGCTTCCCGCAGTGGTTTAGCGCAGGAGCTGCAGAACACCCTGGTTGGACTGGTTTGCCTGGGCCAGCATTGCGGTGCCGGCCTGGGACAGGATGTTGTTGCGGGTGAACTTGACCATTTCCTCAGCCATGTCCGTGTCGCGGATACGGGAGTTGGAAGCCGTCAGGTTTTCCTTGGCCACGTTGATCGTCTGCACAGCCGACTCGAGGCGGTTCTGGGAAGCACCCAGTTCAGCGCGGGCGGTGGAGACCTTGGTGATCTGGGTGTCCAGCATCTTGATGGATGCCTGCGCGTTGGCAGCGCTGTCGAACTTCAGGCCGCCGGACAGCGTGGCTCCCGCGGCCACAGCGGTGACGCCCGTAGCGGCGTCGTCCGTCGTAGGCGTGGCGTTGACGGTGCCGCCGTTCAAGGCAGAAACAACAATGCCGGTACCGGCGCCGTTGGCATCCTTGGTTACCGCAACCGTGAAGTTGGCAGCAAAGTTTGCGTCAGCCCGCAGTGCACTGGCGTACTCATCAACGCTTTCAAACCCGGAACCGGCGGCTCCAGCGATATCGTCCTTCAGCGTGCCCGTCGTGACCGACGTGGTGACACCGTTGCTGGTGCTCGTGAAGGTCGCTGCACCCGTCGTCACCGACGCGAGGTCGACGTCGAAGGAAGACCCAGTGGTGGCAAGGTTGCCTCCCGCGAGCGTGCTGGCGATCTGCTTGACGTTGGCGCCGCTGAGGTTCACGTCGATCTGGCTCGCAGCATCGGCGTTGGCGCCGACCTGGAATGACAGAGTCTTGGAACTGTTCAGCAGCGCGGTGCCGTTGAAGTTCGTTGAGCCCGCGATGCGGTCCAGTTCCTTGACCAGGCTGTCGGCTTCGGTCTTGATGGCGTCGCGGGATTCGGTGTTGTTCGTATCGTTAGCTGCCTGGACGCCCAGGTCGCGAAGACGCTGCAGGATCGAGTGGGTCTGGTTCAGGCCACCTTCAGCGGTCTGGACTGCACCGATTGCATCCTGGGCGTTGCGGGAAGCAACCGTGAGGCCGCCGATCTGGGACTTCAGGCCTTCGGAGATCGCCAGGCCGGCCGCGTCGTCACCGGCGCGGTTGATGCGCAGGCCGCTGGAAAGCTTCTCCAGCGACTTGGACAGGTCGGTCTGGGTGTTGCTGAGGCTGCGGTAAGCGTTGTTCGCAGCCATGTTGGTGTTGATCTGCATTCCCATGATGTTTCCTCCATGATTGGGACGATGTGCGATGGCCCATCCGTGGGCCTTCAGAAGTAGTTATCGCCATTTGGTCAGCACACGTAAGGAAGATTCCAAAAAGAGTTTTCAGTTCAACGCCGCGCCCGGTCCCGACTGTTATCAGCCTTATTGCCGCTAACGAATCCTGCGCCCCTGCCGATAGTTTCTACGAACCCTGCTGGAGGCTTAATCGTCCGCACGATGAAATCGACGCCCCGGCACCACCGCACCAGTCATTTGCACCATTCACACATGAGGGAGCCGTCAGGACCATGGCCATCCACGAACTTTCAGCCCTGCTGTGGCGGGAGCGTGAACTCCTGGACGTTCTCACCTTCAAGCTGGAGGAAGAGCAACTGCTGCTCACCGCCGGCAAATCCCGCTGGCTTCCCCACGGCACAAAGGAAGTCGAGCAGGTTCTGGAACACCTCTCCAAGGCGAGCCTTGCCCGCACCATCGAAGCCGCCGTCGTGGCCGAAACCTGGGGACTGCCCACTGACGCGTCCCTGGGTGAACTCGCCGCCGCCGCGCCGGAAGGCGCCTGGTCCGAAATCCTCACGGCCCACCTGACGGCCCTGACCCACCAGACGACCCTGATCAAGGAACTGCGCGACTCGAACGAGCAGTACCTGCGCACCGCAGTCCGTTCCACCCAGGAATCCCTCGCGGATCTGCGGCCCACCGCTGCGGCCGGCACCTATGACGCGCAGGGCAAGACCGGGGAAACTGCAGCCTCGCGTATTTTCGACAAGCAATTCTAAGGAAGCGACCATGAGTACCTTCGGCGCCCTGAACACCGCCTACCGTGGCTTGACCGCCGCCCAGCAGGGCATGAACGTGGCCGGGCAGAACATTGCAAACGCCGCCACCGAGGGTTACACCCGGCAGCGCGTCCAGCAGTCTTCGATCGCGGCTCCCGCGCAGGGCCTGTTCGGCTCTGGCCGTCCCGAGGCCGGGAACGGCGTCTCCGTGGACGGCATCGCACGCTTGGGCAGCAGCTTCCTTGACGGAAGCGTCCGCTCGACGGCGGCCCAGTCCGGCTACGCCAGCGCCCGGTCCACGGCACTCCAGGGGATCGAAGGCATCCTTCAGGAACCCGGCGAAAACGGCATCTCCACCGCGCTCCAGGGCTTCTGGTCGGCCTGGCAAGGCGCCGCCAACCACCCCAACGACTCCGCCGCCAAGGGACTGGTCCTGCAGGCCGGCAACGACCTCGCCACCAAGGTCTCCTCTTCCTACCGCTCCCTTGAGGGCCAGTGGAGCAGCGTCCGCGGCCAGGCCCAGGGCGCCGTAGACGCCGTCAACGCCGCCGCCACGCAGGTGGCAGCGTTCAACACCAGCATCCGCTCAACCCTCGCCGCGGGAGGATCGGCCAACGAGCTGATCGACGCGCGGGCCAAGCTCACCGAGACCATCTCCCGGCTGACCGGCGGCACCGTCAGGGAACAGGCCGACGGCACCGTGGATGTCCACGTCGGCGGAAACGCCCTCGTGATGGGCAGCTCCGTCCGGGCACTCGCCCTCTCCGGAAGCCAGAGCGCGGACAAGCTCGGCACAGCCGTGCAGCTTGAGTGGGCGGACCGGCCGGGCGCGGCAATCGCCGTCGCCGACGGGGAAATCGCCGGCGCGTTGTCCGTCCTGGCCCCTGCCGCGAACGGCGGCGCCATCGACTCGGCCGCACAGTCACTGAACACGTTCGCCGGGGACCTGCGGGACGCGGTCAACGCCCTTCACTTCGGCGGACGGACCTCTGACGGCACGTCGTCCGGCAACTTCTTCGACCCGGCCGCCGCGGGCCCTGCCGCGCTCGCTCTCGCCGTTGTGCCCAAGGCCGCCGCAGAGATCGCGGTCGGTGTGGCGGGTGCGGGGAACCTGGACGGCAGCCTCGCCGACAAGATCTCACAGCTTGGCACTGGGCCCGGGTCTCCGGACAGTGCATGGGCAAACATCGTCACCGGGATCGGAGTGCAGTCACGCGGCGCCCAGCAACATGAAGCGTTGAGCTCGGCAGCGGAAATCTCCGCGCAGTCCAACCGCGCCTCGCAGGCGTCCGTCAGCCTGGACGAAGAAAACGTCAGCCTGCTCACCAACCAGCACGCTTACCAGGCCGCGGCCCGTGTCATGACGGCTGTGGACGAAGCCCTGGACGTCCTGATCAACCGCACCGGACTGGTAGGAAGGTAGACATGCTGAACCGGGTAACCAACCTGACCATGAGCGCGGCCGCCCAGCGGACCCTGCAGACCCAGCAGTCCAAGCTGGCCCAGCTGCAGGAAAAGGCCACCACGCTGGATAAGATTTCGCGCCCGTCCGACGATCCTGCCGCCACGGCGCAGGCCCTCGATACGCGGGCACGGCTCGCCGCCAACGCCCAGTACGGCAGGAACATCGACGACGGAGCCAGCTGGCTCAACGCGGCCGACTCCGCCCTCAGCCAGGCCACCAACGTCATGAACCGCATCCTCGACCTCACGGTCCAGGCCGGCAACGGCGCGCTCAACCAGGCGGGCAAGGACGCGATCGCCGTCGAGCTCGAAGGGCTGAACAAGGATCTGCTCTCAACCGCCAACAGCAAGCACCTTGGCCGGAACATTTTTGCTGGAAG
The DNA here is from genome assembly GCF_000520575.1 of Arthrobacter sp. I3. Classification (NCBI taxonomy): domain Bacteria; kingdom Bacillati; phylum Actinomycetota; class Actinomycetes; order Micrococcales; family Micrococcaceae; genus Arthrobacter; species Arthrobacter sp. I3. The sequence continues at coordinate 19,199 of NZ_KI914933.1, read as the reverse complement.
TTCGGACGCGGCCACGGCCTTCAGCCCGGCCATCCCGGCCGACCCGAGCATCCCCGGAGACACCGGAACTCCCCCGGTCTTCAACGGCGTCGCCGGCGGCTCAGTGGAACGGCGCATCAGTGCCGACAGAACCGTCCGGGTCGACGCGGACGGCGCCGCGATCTTCGGCAGCGGCTCCGGCTCCGTCTTCGACGCCGTCACCAAGACCATCGAGTCACTGCGCAAAGGCGAGGATGCCACTGTGAACCTCACCAACTTGCAGGCATCTTTCAAGAACATCGTCAGCGGACGTGCTGAAATAGGAACACGGCAGGTGCAGCTGGAACGCGCCGGCAACGTCAACACCGAACTGGAGGCCACCTTGGATGCACAGAAGATGGGCATTGAAAAGGCAGATCTCGGCAGCGTCATCATGGACCTGAAGCTTCAGGAGACAAACTACCAGGTGGCCCTCGCGGCGACGGCAAGGGTGCTTCAGCCCACCCTGATGGACTTCCTGCGGTGAGCACCCCGGTCATGGACACTCCGGTCGCCAGCCTGCCCCTCACATTCACCGCACCCATGCCTGGCTTCGAGGAGCTGCGCGATTTCGCGCTGCGGAGCGTCGAGGGCGCGGCCGGACTGTACGCCCTGGAGGCAGGTTCGAGCCCGGTGCGGCTATTCCTGGCCGATGCGGCCGTGTTTGCACCGAGCTACGCTCCGCCGATCCCGGCAGCCTCGCTGGAGGCCCTGGAACTCGACGAGCGGGACGCCGCCCAGGTACTGATCGTGGTCAACCACTCCCCCGGCTCAACCACGGTCAACCTCATGGCCCCGATCGTTCTGAACCGCGCCACGGGACGCTGCACGCAGCTGGTGCTCGACGGCCGGGACTTCCCGCTCCGGGCCGAGCTCGGCTCGCTCTAGCCGACGCGCCCGGCAAGGCGCGCAGCCCTGCCTTGCCACCGGCTTCACCAGCCTCACCAGAAATGGGCCACGTCCACCACGAACCGGGACCCGGTGCCCGGCCCGGGCAGGGCCAGGACCCGGAACGGCAGCCGGGCGCGGACCCCCAGGCCAATGGTCGAATAGCCCTCGAAGCTGCCCGCCCACGCCACCTGCCGGAAGGTCTGGTAGCCGGTCACGTCGGCCAATTCACTCTTGTTCGCCGGGTTGTAGGTGGGATTGCCGGCGTCGTCATATGCGGGAGCATTGACCGTGAGCTGAATGAAGGCCTGGCCCCGCAACGGGACCGGCAGGCCGGACCCGTCCTGCACCACCGCGGGTACGTAGCGGACGCTGTAGCCGGCCACGGGGCCGTTGAGGTCAATGACCAGCCGGTCAAAGCAGTAGTGCTGACCGGCGCGGACGTTCACCACCTTGGCTTGGCTCATGGCCGGATCCATTTTGCTCAGCGACCCCCAGGCCAGTCCGCAGTACGGGTCCGCGGCGGCGGGCGCCGGCGCAAGAATCCCGAGCGCGGCGGCCATCAGAACAGCCGCGAGCAACGCGTTGACCTTTTTCAACTGGATCTTCTTCAACTGGGTCTTCTTCAAGGCCGCCACCCCCTGGTGCTGCCTGACCCTTGGGCTGGCGGAACAGTCAGCGCAGGCCAGACGCTTTCAGCGTAGGCGGGCCCGGCCCGGCGGGCGAGGTCCCCCGCAGTTTCGGCGCCCAACCGTTAGCGTGGCCCGTTGCTGGTCACGGACGGATTGCACGGACCCAGCTCGTGAAGATCGTTCACGAACAGATAACACCGTCAGCCTCAGGCATGGCCGGGAACGGCGAAGCGCCGGCACCCTCGCGGGTCCGGCGCTTCGTACGGCCTGGCTGTTGCCGGAAGGTTTTAGCCTTCGCAGTCGCGGCAGTACTTCATGCCGTTCTTCTCAAGGGCCACCTGGGACCTGTGACGGACCAGGAAGCACGAGGAGCAGGTGAATTCATCGGACTGCTCCGGAACAACAATGACCGTCAGCTCTTCGCCGGACAGATCCGCACCGGGAAGATCGATGCCTTCAGCGGTGTCGTTCTCATCGACGTCGATCACAGCGGTCTGCGCGCCGCCGCCGCGGGACGCCTGAAGGGCCTCCAGCGACTCAGCGGGAGATTCTTCTTCTGTCTTGCGTGGGGCGTCGTAATCGGTAGCCATATCGGGGTTCACTTTCGTTGCTGCGCAGCGCCATTTCAGGCACCTCAGTGAAGCAGTTTAGGACATTATGCATGGAGTAGAGCAATAGTGTGGCCTATCAGACAGAATGAGTCGGACGGGCCCTGGAAACCTGGGCAGCGGCCCCCGGCCGGGGCCCCTCCGCGCGGCGGTCGGGCCATTCGAGTGCGGCATTTCAGTCGACCGGCCAGACCACGAGCGTCTGCCACTTCGCTGGATCGGGTTCGACGCCGGGATCGGTGAGGTAGTACTCCCACATTGCTGCTCCCGGGCTCGCGCCGTCCTGCCGCATCCGCGCCATGATCGCGCCGTAAGTACGCTGCAGTGATTCGTAGGGACCGATGTGCATCGCCTCGTAGGCCTGGCCTGCGGGGAGGGTGCCGGCGACAACCGCCGTTTCCGCGCCACTGGGGTTCGTGAAAGGCGCGGCGAGGGGGAACCCCGCTTCCACGTCGACGACGTCGGTCGGCATGCCGCGGTACAGCGCGAACGGGGGTCCGGCCAACTGGACATGCTGCTCCTGCACCGCACCCATGACGGCGGCGAAGGCACGGCCGAAAAAATCCCGCAACGCATTCATCGGGACTGTCTCATGCACCACCGCCGTGGGCTGTTCCTTGAGTTGGGCGGCCCTGATGTCCGGGGCCGGCCCCGGGTTCGTTTGAGTCATACCCCAGACTCTGCCGGGACTAATCCACGGTCTAGGGCCTTACGGCCCGCGCCCCTGGGGAGGCAC
>NZ_KI914933.1:0-16217 GCF_000520575.1 Arthrobacter sp. I3 | reverse complement strand
CGCCCCTGGGGAGGCACGCGCCGCGGGCCAGAAGCGGTCCGGCTGCCTGCCCGGGGACGGCTCAGGGTTTCACCCCGAATAAATAAATGAACTTTATTCATATTAGGTCTTGCCCCGTGCGGCCATCACCCTCAAACTAAATGAACAACGTTCATTAATGTGACGCCCGTCTCACTGGAGTAGCCATGATCGAAATCACGTCCCTCGACACCCCGCCCTCCCTCGCCCGCACGCTGCCCTCCGGCCGGCCGGCACTGCGGATCGGCGTCGTGCAGCACCGTTGGCATCCTGACGCCGCGGGCCTGCACGCCGAACTGGACGAAGGCATCGGGCGCGCCGCCCGGCTGGGAGCCACCGTCGTCTTCCTCCCCGAGCTCACGCTGTCCCGCTACCCCGCGGACACGCTCCCCGAAAATGACGCCGCCCGCGGCGGGACCATGCGCCCGCGGCCCTCGGACATCGCCGAGGACCTGTTCACCGGCCCCACGTTCCGGTTCGCGGCGGAGGCAGCCCGGAGGCACGGCACCTGCGTCCACGCTTCGCTGTACCAGAAGGCGGAGAACCCGGACGGCACAGACGACGGCCTGGGCCTGAACACCGCCATCCTGGTGTCTCCCGGGGGCGAACTCCTGGCCCGCACCCACAAGCTCCATATTCCCGTCACGGCAGGCTACTACGAGGACAAATTCTTCCGCCAGGGCCCGGACGGCGACGATGCCTACGAGGTCCACTCCCCCGCCGAACTCGGCGGCGCACGCTTGGGCATGCCCACCTGCTGGGACGAGTGGTTCCCGGAGCTGGCGCGGATCTACTCCCTCGGCGGCGCGGAACTCCTGGTCTACCCCACAGCCATCGGCTCCGAGCCCGACCACCCCGGCTTCGACACCCAGCCGTTGTGGCAGCAGGTCATCGTGGGCAACGGCATCGCCAACGGGCTGTTCATGGTGGTTCCCAACCGCTGGGGCAGCGAAGGCACGCTGAACTTCTACGGTTCCTCCTTTATCTCCGATCCCTACGGCCGGATCCTCGCCCAGGCACCGCGGGACGAATCCGCGGTGCTCATCGCGGACCTCGACCTCGACCAGCGCCGGGACTGGCTCACGCTTTTCCCCTTCCTGGCCACCCGACGCCCGGACACGTACGGGCGGCTGACCGAACCGGTACGCCCCGACGCCCCGCTCGGCGCCGACACCAGCAAGGCCACCGCATGAGCGCGTGGCGGATGCCGTCCGAAACGGCGCCCCAGGACCGTGTCTGGATGGCGTTCCCCACCGGCGGCTACACCCTGGGCGAAACAGCGGCAGAAGCCCACGCCGCGCGCTCCGTCTGGGCCGCCGTCGCGAACGCCGTCGTGGAATTCGAACCGGTCACCATGCTGGCGGCACCGGCGGATGTGCAGACCGCGGCGGCCTACCTCCACCCGGATATCGAGGTGTTCCCCGCCGCGCTGAACGACGCCTGGATGCGGGACATCGGCCCCACGTTCGTCCTCGACGACGGCGGCCGGCTCGGCGCCGTCGACTGGGTCTTCAACGGCTGGGGCGGCCAGGACTGGGCCGCCTGGGACAAGGACGCGCTCGTGGCGTCGGCCGTCGCGGCCCGCTCGGGGGCCAGCCACCTTGTCTCGCCGCTGGTGAACGAGGGCGGCGGCATCCACGTCGACGGCGAAGGCACCGTCCTCGTCACCGAGACGGTCCAGCTCGATCCGGGCCGCAACCCGGGGCGCAGCAAGGCCGACGTCGAAGCCGAGCTGGGCCGGTCCCTGGGCGTGAGCCACGTCGTCTGGCTTCCCCGCGGCCTGACCCGGGATTCGGAACGGTTCGGCACGCGCGGCCACGTCGACATCGTTGCGGCCATCCCGTCCCCGGGCACCGTGCTGGTCCATTCCCAGCAGAACCCGGCACACCCCGACTTCGAGGTCTGCCGGGACATCATCAGCCACCTCGCCACCACCCGGGACGCGGCCGGCCGCGAATGGAACATCATCGAGGTCCCGGCCCCGGAAACCCTGACGGATGAGGAGGGGTTCGTCGACTACAGCTACATCAACCACCTGGTGGTCAACGGCGGCGTCATCGCCTGCACCTTCGGCGACCCGATGGACGAAAAAGCCTTGCGCATCCTTGGCGACGCCTACCCCGGCCGCAGGGTAGTCGGCATCGACGCCCGCGAGCTCTTCGCCCGCGGCGGCGGCATCCACTGCATCACCCAACAGCAACCGTCCGTCCCCCAGAAAAAAGGTCAGCAATGAGTCAGACTATCGGCCGTGAAGACGGCACCATCACGCACGACGTCGTCGATCCGGCCGGTTCCAAGCACGGCATCTCGGGCAAGGGGCTCAAGGGCGGCCAGCTGGGCCTGCTCGCCGTCGTCGTCCTCGGCATCTCCTCCGTGGCACCCGCCTACAGCCTGACCAGTTCGCTGGGACCCGCCGTCGGCGCCGTGGGCCTGCAACTGCCGGCGATCTTCATTGTCGCGTTCATCCCAATGATCCTGGTGGCGTTCGCCTACCGTGAGCTCAACGCCGATTCACCGGACAGCGGCACCACCTTCACGTGGGCCACGAAGGCGTTCGGCCCGTTCGTCGGCTGGCTGGGCGGCTGGGGTCTGCTGGCCGCCAACATCATCGTCCTGTCCAACCTGGCCGGCGTCGCGGTGGACTTCTTCTACCTCTTCCTGGCCCAGGTGTTCAACAACCCGGACCTCGCGGACCTGACCGCCAACACAGCCGTAAACATCGTGACGTGCCTGGTGTTCGTGGCACTGGCCGTCTGGGTCAGCTACCGCGGCCTGCACGCCACGAAGCTGGTGCAGTACACCATGGTCGGATTCCAGGTCCTCGTCCTGGGCATCTTCGTCGTCATGGCACTCACCCACGCCGCCTCGGGCGACTCGGGCACCGCGATCGCCTTCAGCTGGGACTGGTTCAACCCGATGAAGATCGGCAGCTTCGAGCAGTTCGCCGCCGGCATGTCACTGGCCGTCTTCGTCTACTGGGGCTGGGACGTCTGCCTCACCGTCAACGAGGAAACCAAGGGCGGCAAGGGTACCGCCGGCCGGGCAGGAACCACGACGGCGGTCGCCGTCCTGGCCCTATACCTCGTCGCGATCGTGGCCACCATGATGGTTGCCGGCACCGGAACCGACGGCATCGGCCTGAACAACCCGGACAACCAGTCGAATATCTTTGCGGCACTGGCTTCCCCCGTCATGGGCCCGCTGGCCATCCTGATGTCCCTGGCCGTGCTCTCCGGCACCGCGTCGTCCCTGCAGTCCACCATGGCCTCACCCGCCCGCAGCCTGCTGGCGATGGGCCACTACGGGGCGCTGCCGCCGCGCTTCGCATCCGTCAGCAAGCGGTTCGGGTCCCCCGGTTTCGCAACGGTGATTGCCGGTGTGATCTCCGGCGGCTTCTACGCCGTCATGAAGGTAGTCAGCGAGAACGTCCTCAATGACACCATCATGGCCCTTGGCCTGATGATCTGCTTCTACTACAGCCTCACGGCCTTCGCCTGCACCTGGTACTTCCGGCACAGCCTGTTCTCCAGCGTCCGCAACTTCTTCATGCGGCTGCTGTTCCCGGTCCTGGGCGGCCTGGTCCTCACCGTGGTCTTCTTCCAGACCGCCGTGGACAGCTGGGCACCGGAATTCGGCAGCGGCTCGGAGGTCTTCGGCGTGGGCCTGGTGTTCATTCTGGGGATCGGCATCCTCGCCCTCGGCGTCGTGATCATGCTGGTCGCCGCGAAACTGCATCCGGGCTTCTTCCGGGGCGAGACCATCCGGAAGGACACCCCCGCCCTGGTGGTTCCGGAGTAGCCTCCCAGCAAGGACCCGCCGGCCCGGGTGAGCTCGGAGCCGGCGGGTTTTTGCGTGCGTCCGTGTCCCGCATAGCTGCCAGGCATGTTGAGGAACATCTCCCCGTGCTAGATTCACGCTGTCTGCATTTCCGCGGGCTCTAGCGCAGCCTGTTCCGGGCGCGGCAATTTGGGGGAAATTTTTATGCTGCTATTCGACCGCGTCCGGTCTCTATCAATTCCGTTGTTCCTCGTTGTGGTCATGATGCTTTCCCTGACACCGCTTGCCCCCGCCTCCGCCGCGCCGGATATGACGACGGCGGTCAGTGCAGCGTCCGCCGCGCCGTTGACGACGGCCCCCGTGCCGACAGTCACGGGCACAAGAAAGGTCGGGTACACCCTGACCGCGGTCCCGGGCATCTGGGGTCCGGCACCCGTCACTCTGACGTATCAGTGGAAGGCGAACGGCGTCGTCATCATTGGCGCGACCGCCGCCACCTACAAACTGGCCGCGGCGCAGGCCGGCAAGGCCCTCACCGTCACCGTCACCGGAACCAAGACCGGCTACACCACCGCCGCGAAGACCTCGGCCGGCACAGCGGCAGTCACGCCCGCAGGACCCGGCGTCGACGTGTCCTGGCCGCAGTGCGGCAAACCCCTGCCCAAGGGCCAGAGCTTCGCGATCATCGGTGTGAACAACGGCCTGGCGAACAACACCAACTCGTGCCTGGCCACCCAGCTGTCCTGGGCTGCCACGTCCACCGGCGGGACCGGGCAGCCCCTCGTGGCCCTGTACGTAAATACCGGAAACCCCGGAACGGCCGGCTCCTGGTGGGCTGTCTGCATTTCCGCGGGCTCTAGCGCAGCCTGTTCCGGGCGCGGCAATTTGGGGGAAATTTTTATGCTGCTATTCGACCGCGTCCGGTCTCTATCAATTCCGTTGTTCCTCGTTGTGGTCATGATGCTTTCCCTGACACCGCTTGCCCCCGCCTCCGCCGCGCCGGATATGACGACGGCGGTCAGTGCAGCGTCCGCCGCGCCGTTGACGACGGCCCCCGTGCCGACAGTCACGGGCACAAGAAAGGTCGGGTACACCCTGACCGCGGTCCCGGGCATCTGGGGTCCGGCACCCGTCACTCTGACGTATCAGTGGAAGGCGAACGGCGTCGTCATCATTGGCGCGACCGCCGCCACCTACAAACTGGCCGCGGCGCAGGCCGGCAAGGCCCTCACCGTCACCGTCACCGGAACCAAGACCGGCTACACCACCGCCGCGAAGACCTCGACCCCCACCGCAGCCATCGCCGCCGGCTCGCTCGGGCCGGCCCCGGTGCCGACGATCACCGGCATGACAAAAGTCGGCTACACCCTGACCGCAGTCCCGGGCACGTGGGGTCCGGCACCCGTCATCCTGAAGTACCAGTGGAAGGCGAACGGCGTCGTCATCATTGGCGCGACCGCCGCCACCTACAAACTGGCCGCGGCGCAGGCCGGCAAGGCCCTCACCGTCACCGTCACCGGAACCAAGACCGGCTACACCACCGCCGCGAAGACCTCGGCCGGCACAGCGGCAGTCACGCCCGCAGGACCCGGCGTCGACGTGTCCTGGCCGCAGTGCGGCAAACCCCTGCCCAAGGGCCAGAGCTTCGCGATCATCGGTGTGAACAACGGCCTGGCGAACAACACCAACTCGTGCCTGGCCACCCAGCTGTCCTGGGCTGCCACGTCCACCGGCGGGACCGGGCAGCCCCTCGTGGCCCTGTACGTAAATACCGGAAACCCCGGAACGGCCGGCTCCTGGTGGCCCACCAGCAACACCTATGCCGGGAAGACCGTGGCCAACCCGTACGGCACGTGCACCAAGGGCTCGGTCGGTTCGGCGTGCTCCTATATGTACGGTTACGCCAAGGCCTACGACGACGCCAACATCCGCGGGGTCAAGAACCCGGCCTCCTACACCTGGTGGTTGGACGTCGAGACCGAAAACTCCTGGTCAACGAACCAGGCCGCCAACAGAGCTGATCTGGAGGGCATGGCCGCCTACTTTGCCAGCATCGGCGCCAAAACCGGGCTCTACTCAACCGGCTATCAATGGGCACAAATCATCGGCACGGTGCCCTCGACGAGCAGCCTTTACGCCCAGCGAAGCTGGCTCGCCGGCGGGAGCTCCCTCCAAAACGCCAGCAGCATGTGTTCGGCAGCGCCGCTGACAGGCGGCGGTAAAGTCACCATGGCCCAGTACATCTCGGGCGGCTTCGACTACAACAAGTCCTGCATCTGAGTTCCAGCCTCCGCTGAGTAATCCGGATTCAGTAGTCCGGATAGAGCTCCTCGGACGCTGTAACTGGATTGAGGGGCTCGGCAATCAATGCAGGGTCACCGAGTGCCGCTTCCGCGAGCGCTTCGCACGTCGAGAAGCGGACATCGCCTCGTTCCAGCGCCGTTTCGATAACGGTCCGCAGCGCCTCCAGCCGTCCTGCCCGCCCGGTGAGGAACGGGTGGCAAGTGAGCATGAAAAGAGCACCATGACGTCGCATTGCGTCGATCTCATGAATCCACATGTCCGCCACGACTAGCGGCGACTGGATGATTTCACCGATCTTGGGTTCCGGAAGGAAGGCATACTGCTCCCAATCATCCAGACTCCAATGTGGGGGGAGCTCCGCAACTGTGCCTGCGGGGGTTTCGATGAGATAGGGGACGTCCGCATCCATCAGGCTGGAATCGTATTTCAGCCCGTATTCAGCCACCAACGACGGTGTCTGCCACGAGGGCTCCCACAGTGCGGCGCGGTGCCCCTTTGGAGAAATGCCGAAACGCCCAAGTGCAGCAAGCGCCAGATCGAAGTCGGCGCGTTCGTCGTCGAAACTCATGTTCACCGCGGTGCGGTGAGTGTGTGAGTGGTGCGCGATCTCATGACCCGACTCCAGGACCTGTTCCACCATGCGGGGATATCGCTCCGCGGTTACGCCTGGAATGAAGAATGTCGCCGGCTGCTGCACATCCTTCAACATCTGGAGAATCCGGGGAACACCCACCTTGGGTCCGAACGCCTGGTGCGTCATCGCCATCGCATTGTCGGCGTAGCGCCGGCCGGCGGCCAGGACGGGGGACTCGGCGTCGACGTCGAAGGTCAACGCGGCAACGCAGGCCGCCCCCTGCTTCCAGCCGCTTTTATCGATTGTCATGTTCGTCCCTTTTAGAAGAAATGAGTCAGAAGAAAGGGGTCAGAAGTCATGGGTGGAGAGCCAGTCGGCGTAGTCGCCGAGGGCCCGCTGCAGCGGCCAGACCGATTCGTAGCCGAGATCGGCGGCTGCGGAAGCGATGCTGAAGTGGCCCTGCAAATCCAGGGTTGGATCCGTCCCGGGCCCGATCTCCACGGTGGCGTCCGGGAATGCGATTCGAACTTCTTTGACGACGTCGCTGAGTGTCCAGTACTCGCTGCCGGAGATGTTGTAGGCCAGGGGCCTGGCCGAGGCCGTTTCTGGTGCCTGGACTGCCGCCAGGACGGCAAGGGCGACGTCGCGGACGTAGACAAGGTTGTAGCGGTGGTCGGCCCCGTGGTCCTGTGAGAATGAACCATCGCGGACTACGCCGCGCATAATGTCCCGCATGACTTCATCCATGCGGTTTCCGGGTCCGTAAACCTGGCCGATGCGCAGGGAGATGACGTCGACTCCATACCTGTCGCCGTAGACCTGTCCGAGCCATTCCCCGGTAACCTTCGTCACGGCGTAAGGCGTCGTCGGATTTACTGGCTCCGATTCGAGAACCACCGGTGCTGAGGTCTTTCCGTACACGCACTCGGAAGAGAAGTTGATGATCCGGTTGACGCCGTGGAGTCGTGCCGCCTCGAAAACCGCCACCGTTCCCTCGACGTTGGCAGCAAACGTAGCCAGGGGAAAGCTCAGGGAATAGGTCGGGTGGGATATGGCGGCGGTATGGACGATGGTGTCGACGTCGTGCTCCTTTAATACTTCGAGGAGACGGGGGATATCGAACAGTTCACCCTGGACGGAAACGACGTCGGGGCGTGGCGCCTCGATGAAGTCCCGGTTGTAGCTGACTGTTTGATGGCCGGCGTCGGCGAGTTCGTTGACGATGTGCCGTCCGGTGAATCCGGCACCACCTGTGACCAGAACAGAGCTCATGTGATTTGCCTTTCAGTAGGTGCGTTGGATGTGGGATTCAATGCCCAAGCGGGAACGTCGTGGTTCGACCACCATCGACAACAAGGTTGTTTCCCGTGACATAGGAGGATTCAGGACCCAACAGCCACAGGGCCGCCGCTGCGATCTCCTCAGGCAGGGCGAACCGGCCAAGCGGTACGGACACTTCGTCCCGGGCGCGTTCTTCTTCGTTCGCGAACTCGGCCGCAAGCATCGGGGTATCTGTCGTGCCCGGCGACAGTGCGTTGACCCGGACGCCGGCCGGTGCGAGTTCGGCGGCCAGTGACCGCATCATCGACAGGACGCCGCCTTTGGTCGCGGTGTATGCGGTGTAGCCTGCCTGGCCGACGAGTGACAGCTCACTGGCAGTGCAGACCAGCGATCCACCGCCGTTGGCCGAGAGCGTTCGCGCCGCTGCCCTGGCGAAGTGGAAAGTGCCGGTCAAGTTCACCCGGATCAGTCTCTGCCACAGCTCGTCCGATGTTTCGGCGATGGGCGCAACACTGGAGATTCCTGCGGCGTTGAAGGCCCCGCTCAGGGGCCCGAGTTCCGCTTCCGCCCGGGCGAAGGCGCCATCGACCTGTTGGGACTCAGATACGTCGGCTTCGATGAAGATCACAGCGCCCGAGAGTTGGCGTCGTGCGTCTTCAAGCAGACGGTCCGGGAGACCAACCGCTGCAACCTTTGCCCCTTGCGCCAGAAGGGCGCGGGTGGTCGCGAGGCCGATGCCGGAGCTGGCTCCGGTGACAAGGTAGGCCTTGTCCTGAAAATGGCTCATGTCTTCTCTTCCCCTCTTCCCCGTTGGTTCTGGCAAGGCCGGCAGAGTGCCCCCGGTCACGATTCGGGGGCATACGCCGGATTTGCCGATTTGACCCAGATGGCTGATTTAGCCAACGAGCGCACGAGTGTGGTCGTTAAGGAACATGCCGCGGGGGTCGAACTCCCGGCGTATCTGGATGAAGGTGTCAAGCTCCGGGTAGAGACGCTCCAATCGGCTCCTCGTCATGAAATGGATCTTTCCCCAGTGCGCGCGGGGCTCGAATTCCTGCAGCACCGCATCCGCATCCCGGAAGAAGGGCCAGTAGTCGGTCCCCGGTTCGGTGGTCAGCGTGATGACGGTGGTGTCGCGTCCTTGGAACTGGGACATGTAGCCTTCGTCGGCTTTCACCCAGCGGACCTCAACGGGGTACTTCTGGTCGGAATGCTTGGTGCGGATCAGATCCTGGACGGCCTGGACGGCCGCCAGTCCGTGTTCGCTGGGAACGAAGTACTCGAGTTCATGGAACGGTGTGGTGAATCCGCCCGGGTAGATGCGGTACGACCGGTCCAGCCGGGCACCTTCCGTGCGGGAAATTTCTCGCTCGTCCTGGACCTGGGCGACGTTGTACCGCTTGGTGTAGCTGCGGTTTGCCATGCTCTGGCCCGGCGAACCGGGCAGGTCCAGGAGCTCACAGGAATCGTCGTCCGGGCACCAGAGGAACGAGTAGTGCCGGTTCCCGTCGATGTCGGCCTGCCAGGTTGCCGCGGTCTCCGCCCACGTGGGATAGGTAATCTCCTCCTGCAGGTAATAGCGGTCCTCGACCGCCAGTTCGACCTCCAGGAAGATTCCGAGCGTCCCCAAGGCGACCTGGGCGGCCCTGAGTTCGCGGAGTTGCCCTTCGCCGATTTCGACGATTTCGCCGTAACCGTTGATCAGCCGGACCCAGCGCAGTGCTGATGAGAAGCTGCCCAGGTTCTTTCCGGAGCCGTGGGTGCTGGTCGCGAGTGCCCCGGCGATCTGCTGCTTGTCGATGTCGCCCTGGTTGCCCAGTGCCAGCCCCTGCTCCCACAGCGGATCGCCAAAGGCGTTGATGGTGGTGCCGGCCAGGGCCCTCGCGCGGCGCCCCATGAGGTCGGTTCCGGTGATGGCCGAGAGTGCGGACATATCCATCAGGACCCCGCCCGTCTGGACAAGCGGTGAGGACGAATGCCCTGAGCCGACTGCACGTACGGGGAGGCCTTCGCGGATGGCGAACCGGACGGCGTCGAGCGCCTCCTGTTCGTTCCGCGGCCGGACGGTGAAGGCCGGCGTGGCGCTCTGGTTGCCGCCCCAGTTGGTCCAGGTTACGTCTGTCCCGAACGGAGCGGACGGGGTTGCGGCGCGCGCCGACGACGCGGAGTGGGGATGATTCGTGGTGGTCATTGCTGGGCTCCGATGCTGGTCTAAACGCTCATGCGCCGTGGTTGATCATGACGTGCTTGGTCCGGGAGTAATCGTCCAAGGCATACAGCGAGAGGTCGCGGCCATAGCCGGATCCCTTGAATCCGCCCCACGGAACCTCGCAGGCCAACACCAGGTGTGAATTGACCCAGACGGTGCCGAAATCGAGCTGCTTCGGAACCCTGAGCGAGAGGCTCGAATCCCGGGTCCATACCGAGGCGGAAAGCCCGTAGGGACTCTCGTTGGCCCGGGTGATGGCCTCTTCAGTGGAGCTGAAGGACTCGACGGTGACCACTGGGCCAAAGATTTCGTGGGTAGCAATATGCGCCCCGGCCGGGACGTTGCTGATTACGGTGGGTTCAATGAAGTAGCCGGGGCCTTCCAACGCCGAGCCGCCGATGGCCACCTGCAGGCCCGCAGCTTTTGCCTCGGCAAGGGCTTCCTTCACGCGTTCGAAGTGCGGGCGCGAAATCATGGGACCGATTTCCACGTCTTCCCCTGCGCCCGGAGCGCCGACGACGAGCGTGCCGACTTCGCGTACCAGGTGTTCGGTGAACTCCTCGGCCACGGACTCGTGCACGAGCACACGGCAGGCGGCGCCGCAGTCCTGGCCGGCATTCCAGAAGCCGGCGTTTCGCACGCCGGCGGCGGCCGCGCGGAGGTCGGCGTCGGCGAAGACAACAACCGGGGCCTTGCCGCCGAGTTCCAGATGGACGCGCTTGACAGACCTGGCCGCGGTCTCCGCGACTGCCTGTCCGCTGACGACGCTCCCCGTCAGCGCAATGAGCGCCACATCAGGGTGTTCGGAGAGTCGCTGCCCGACGGTTCGGCCTTTACCCGTCACGACGTTGAGGATGCCATCGGGGATGCGTCCGGCGACAAGTTCTGCCAGCTTCAGCGTCGAGAGCGGCGTCTGTTCCGAGGGTTTGAGGACGATGCTGTTTCCGGCGGCGAGGATGGGCGCGATCTTCCAGGCAGCCATCAGCAGCGGGTAGTTCCAAGGGGTGATGACGCCGACGACGCCGACGGGTTCCCTGAGGATGACCGAGGTGTGTCCGGTGGCGTAGTCGCCGCCTGCCATGGACGTCAGCGTGCGGGAAGCTCCGGCCATGAACCGGAAGGTGTCGATGGTGCTGGAGACATCGTCCTCCGCGACGGTCCGCGGTTTGCCGGTGTTGGCGGACTCGATGATTTCGAACGCCTCCCGGTTGGCCTCAATGATGTTGGCGATCAGGGACAGCACCTCGGAGCGTTCCTTCGGGGTCGTGGCGCCCCAGGACTTCTGGGCCGCCACGGCGGCCTCAACCGCAACGTCCACATCCGCGGCCGTGCCGGCCTGAACCGATGCGATGACCTGCTCTGTGGTGGGATCTACGACGTCGATCAGCTGAGTCGAAGAGCCGGGAACAAACGCTCCAGCGATGAAGTGCCCCGCCGGAGGCAGGAAGCTGGCGCAGCTTTGCTCCTCTGAGGAACGTCGGACTGTGAACTGCTCGGTGTCAGTGAGTGTCATGATATTTCGCCTTTGTTTTCTGCGCCGATCGCGGCGCCGGGAGTTTGGTGTGGGGGTGGGCGGTATGTGCCCGGGGTGCGCAGTGTGCCGGAGCGGGCGTTACGCCCGCGGCGCCTCAATCAGGTCACCTGCGAATGCGGGCGACTGAAAGGGGGCGGCTTCCGGCGTTTTCCGGAACATGCGTGCCGCGAAGTAGTACAGGGGTGCAACAACCACCAGGCCGACAATCCAGGAGAGGTCCACGCCGTTCATCGCTGCGGCAGCGGGGCCCGTGAACATCGCTGTCGCCGAGAACGGAACCTGGATCAGTGCGCCGGCAACATAGGCTCCGATCGCCACCCAGTTGAACCTTCCGTACACTCCGCCGTCGCGCTTGAAGAAGTCTTCAACCTGGTAGTCGCCGTGCCGCAGGAGGTAGTAATCGACCAGGTTGATGGCCGTCCAGGGAACCAGGACGTACATCAGGAAG
Organism: Arthrobacter sp. I3; assembly: GCF_000520575.1. NCBI lineage: Bacteria > Bacillati > Actinomycetota > Actinomycetes > Micrococcales > Micrococcaceae > Arthrobacter > Arthrobacter sp. I3. Next base: position 4,072 of record NZ_KI914933.1, on the reverse strand, counting down.
GAGAGGAAGTTCGTGTAGAAGAAGATGAAATTGTCACGGGCGAACAGCGCGATCATAAGGGCGAGGGTGAAGAGGAGGATTGACGCAATGGTCCGGGTCTTGGCGTGGGGCAACCAGGCCGGCCTGAACGTCTGCCCAATGGTGAGGGTGCACAGGACCCCGCAGTAGAGGTTCATGGCGTTCGACGCCGCAACGCCGAGGCAGAAGATTCCGATGATCACCATGGTCCATGGCCCGAGCAGGGCTCCCAGGCTCCCCACTATTTCGACGCTGCTGCCGTCGTTGATCAGTGCCAGTGCGAGCGTTCCCACCAGGGCACCCAGGACCATCGGGAAGAGTGTTCCCAAGACGCAGCCCGAGTAGGACGCCCAGAACGCCGGGGCCGAGCCGGTGCCCTGCGGCATGTAGCGGGAGTAGTCCGAGACGTAGGGAGCGTAGGCGAGCTGCCAGAGGGCGGAGACGGAGATAGTGGCCATGAAGCCGACCCAGTTGAAGTTTCCCTGGTCCAGGAAGCTGGCCGGCAATCCGTGGACGGCCAGGATCCAGACGAAGGCCAGCACCAGCGCCAGACCGGCCACGACGCTCAAGATGCGTGCATAGGCGTGGATGAGCCGGTAGCCGAAGATGGTGGCCACGACGCTCACGACGCCAATGACAATGATGCCTGCATCGACACTGATGCCCGGGGTGACTGCGGCCAGCGCTTGGCCGCCAAAGACGAGGTTCGCCGCAAAGAACCCGACGTACATGACCACCACGATGACCACGATCAGCAGTGCCCCGTACGAACCGAACTGGCCGCGGGTCTGAATCATCTGCGCCACGCCTAGCTGCGGGCCCTGGGCCGAATGCAGTGCCATGAAGATGCCACCGACAACGTTCCCAATGATGATTCCGACGATTGCCGGCACAAAGCTGAGCCCGAACACCGTCGTCGCGAGTCCCCCGGTCACGATGGTCATGATCATGATGTTGGAACCGAACCAGATGGTGAAGAGGTCCCGGGCCTTGCCATGGCGTTCGTGGGCCGGGATGGGTTGAATGGTCTTGTCCTCGAGCCGGGGTACTTCGGCTGTGACGGCGTGAGTGGGTCGAGCGTTCATGATGCGTTCCGGGAGTTCATGGGAACCTCTTTGTTCTGTCCCGGCGCTTCGTCGAGCACGGGATCTGATGTATCAATCATTGGTGACTTTTGTCACAGTGGTAATCCGGCGATTGAATAGTTGCCGTAGACCTGTTCATACATATGTATAAATCAGGTGCGAGAGCCCAGCGGTTGCGTTTAGACGGTTGCCGCTTGCAGCTCCTCAGTGACGTTGGCGGTGGCCTTGCTGCGGTTCACCATCAGGGCGAGGAGGTCGAAGACCAGCGTCGCCGCGGCGACCGTGGTGATGTCTGCATGGTCGTAGGCCGGAGCGACCTCGACGACGTCGGCGCCCACGATGTTGATGCCGTTCAATCCGCGGAGCAGCGCCAGCAGTTCGCGGGAGTGGAGCCCGCCCATTTCCGGGGTGCCGGTGCCCGGGGCGTAGGCCGGGTCCAGGACGTCGATGTCGATGGAGACATAGACCGGGGTGTCGCCCAGCCGCTCCATGACGCGCTGGATCGCGGCCGGAACCCCGATGACGTCCAGGTCCGAGCAGCGGATGATCTGGAAGCCGAACTCGTGGTCGCGAAGGAAATCGTTGCGGTCATAGACCGGGCCGCGGATGCCGACGTGCATCGACTTGTCCTCGACCAGAAGGCCTTCCTCGAAGGCCCGGCGGAAGATGGTTCCGTGCGTGACCGGCTGGTCGAAATAGGTGTCCCAGGTATCAAGGTGTGCGTCGAAGTGGAGAAGGGCCACGGGACCGTGGACCTTATTCAAGGCCCGCAGCATCGGGAGCGCGATGGTGTGGTCGCCGCCGATGGAGATGAGCCTCTTGCCGGAGCCGGCGTCGCCAAGGAGCGGGAGGGCCTGCTCCTCGATCTCGCGGACTGCGCGGGCGATGTCGTAGGGGGTACAGGCGATGTCGCCGGCGTCCACAACCTGGGCTTCGTATACGGGCTCAACGTCGAGCTCCGGGTGGTAGCCGGGGCGCAGGAGCCGCGACGCCTCACGGACAGCGGCGGGACCGAAGCGGGCGCCGGGGCGGTAGGAGGTACCGCCGTCGAACGGGACACCGACGATTGCAATGTCGTAGTCCGGGACCCGGTCAATCTGAGGAAGCCGGGCAAAGGTGCCCAGGCCCGCGTAGCGGGGAACTTTTGTTGCGTCGACGGGGCCGATTGGCTTGTGCGTGGTCATGACTGGGGTCCTCCGGTTGCTGTGGTTTCAGTCGGCCTGGCAATTTCTTCCTGCGCCGGTCGAGGTCTATGCCTTAACTATTAGTGATCGGCGTCACGCGGTACATCCGCCGATTGACTACAAAGAGCCGAGAGGCTTATACATATGTATAAGCGGGCTGGGGACGGCCTCCGGACTCGTGAACAGGAACTGCGCATGTCGATCACCGTGGCCGAACTGCTTGCCGAACCCCAGCTGGGACTGAGCCTTCTGGCGGGCTCCGCCGGCTTGGGCAACCGGGTCACCTGGGCCCACACCTCCGACCTGCCGCGCCTCTGGGAATGGGTCACCGGCGGCGAGCTCATGATGACTAACGGGCTCTCCATTCCGGCCGATCCCGAGGGGCAGGTTGAGCTTGCCGAGGCACTGGTCAACGCCGGTGCCAGTGCACTGGCGATCGGCGAGCAGATGCATGCCCCTGAACTCTGTCCCGAGTTCCTCGAAGCCTGTGACCGCTTGCCGTTGCCGGTCATCAGCATCCCCTACCCGCTTCCGTTCATCGCCATCGCACGTTCGGTCGCTGAGTCTTCGTTGCTCGAAGAGTCCCGCAGGCTGCGCCAGACGGCCCGTATTTATGACCTGCTGCGGCTGGCGGGGCCATCCGAGGACAACTGGCTGGGACTGATCCTGGGTATCGAAGCCGAACTCGATGCCAGCCTCTTCGTCATTGATCGACGGTGCCTGCACGCCTGGCATCCCGGAGGCCAGCCGCTGCCACCGGGCCTCAAGCAGCAACTTGAACCGCTGACCAGCAAGTCACCGGTGGCCAGCAAGAAGTTCCAATGGCATCGGTTGGGGGAAGGCCACCTTCTGATGATGGATATTCCGACTCACGCCAACGCGCTTCTGGTGGTGCTGCCGAAATCCGAACCGCTCCCGGACGCTGTAGTGCTGCTCCATGCGGCCACAGTCCTGGGACTCGAGCTGTCGCGGACGGTGCTGTCTCTCGAGAACCAGCGCCGACTGGGTGCGGAGTTCCTTTTGCAGGCCTTTGACGGGCGCCTGGGCATAGCCGACATTGAAAGCCGACTGCCTGAGTTCGGGATTTCGTCACGGGAATTCCTCATCATCTCTATGTCCAGCGACGACGGTGAGCGCCTGGCAGGGATCCACGTTGATCTCTGGCGACACGGCTACCCGACGGCGTGCCAGCGCAGATTCGACACAATCCATTTGGCTGTCGCAGCAGACTGCACCGATGATCTGCTGCGACACACGGTCCCCTTGGACGTCAGGATCGGGATCAGCCGGCCTTCCGCGGCCGCTGGTGTGCAGAGAGCTCTTCAGGAATCGATGTGGGCACTTGGGACGGCGTCAAGCACCGGTGAGCGGTTGGTCCGCTATGCCGAGGGACCCTCGTGGCTCGGGCTCACCAGCTTTGAGGAAGGCCACGCCCTGGTCCAGCGGCTCCTCGGACCCATTTTCGAGTACGAACAGCGGGAAAACGGGGACCTCATCCTCACGCTCAAGACGTTCCTCGACACGCAACGGTCCTGGCAGAAAACGGCAGCCGCCCTGTTCGCGCATCGGCAGACCATCATCTATCGCATCCGAAAGATCAGCGAGCTGACGGGCCTCGATATGACCGAAACCTCCACTCTGGCGCAACTGTGGTTTGCCCTGCAGATCCATGAAGCCATGGACCTCCACGACAATCCGCGGCGCCTGCCGTCGGCTGAGGTCAGCACTCCACGACGTTGACGGCGAGGCCGCCCATTGCGGTTTCCTTGTATTTGGAGCTCATGT
>NZ_KI914932.1:59512-69920 GCF_000520575.1 Arthrobacter sp. I3 | reverse complement strand
ACGTCCGGTTCCTCAGCACCGACGCACTGGAAGCAGCGCTAAACGAGTACATCCGCTGGTACAACACCGAACGTATCTCGACAAAGCTCGAGGGCCTGAGCCCGGTGCAATACCGTGCCCAGGCCCTCGCGGCTTAGGATCTTATTTGGCCAGTCCAACAATCGGGGACCAGTTCATGTCCGGGATCCTCCCTTTTGCGTTCAAGCTTTCAGAACTAGGCCTGGACCCGGTTCTTCTTCTTCTTTTCCGGCCACGGGCCGAGCTTGTCCTTGGCCACGGCCGCTTCGCCCTGGCCGCCGATGTCAGCGAGGTCGCCCACCTTGTGGACCTTCAGCAGGTTCGTCGAACCGGCCTTTCCGGGAGGCGAACCGGCGGCGATGACCACCAGGTCGCCGTCCTCGACGACGTCGAGTTCGAGCAGGCTGCGGTCAACCTGGGCCGTCATCTCGTCGGTGTGGCCCACCATCGGGACCAGTACCGGCTGGATCCCCCACGTCAGTGCGAGCTGGTTCCAGACGTGCTCCACCGGGGTGAAGGCGAAGACGGGCTTGATGGGGCGCAGCCGGGAGAGGCGGCGTGCAGAGTCACCGGACTGGGTGAAGGTACAGATGTACTTTGCATCCAGCTGGTCGGCGATCTCGACGGCGGCCCGGGTGATGGCGCCGCCGCGGGTCTTGGGCTTGGTGCCGAGCGGGGGGACGCGCTCGAGGCCGTGGACCTCGGTGGACTCGATGATCCGGGCCATGACCTTGACGGTCTCGATCGGGTACTTGCCCACGCTGGTCTCGCCGGAGAGCATGACCGCGTCGGCGCCGTCGAGCACCGCGTTGGCACAGTCGGAGGCCTCGGCGCGCGTCGGGCGCGGGTTGTCGATCATGGACTCGAGGACTTGGGTGGCCACGATGACCGGCTTCGCCCAGCGGCGTGCCAGTTCAACGGCGCGCTTCTGCACGATCGGCACTTCCTCGAGGGGAAGTTCCACGCCAAGGTCGCCACGGGCCACCATGATGGCGTCGAAGGCGTCGATGATCTCGGGGAGCTGCTCCACGGCCTGCGGCTTCTCGATCTTGGCGATCACCGGCACGCGCCGGCCTTCCTCGTCCATGATCTCGTGCACGCGGACGATGTCCGAGGCATCCCGGACGAAGGACAGGGCAACCATGTCCACGCCGCGGCGCATGGCCCAGCGCAGATCGTCCTCGTCCTTTTCGCTCAGCGCCGGCACGTTGACAGCAACGCCGGGCAGGTTGATGCCCTTGTTATTGGAGACCCAGCCGCCGACAATCACCTGGGCGACCACCTTGACGTCGTCGACGTCGATCGCGCGGAGGGCGACCTTGCCGTCGTCGATCAGCAGGGCATCACCGGGGTTGACGTCCTCTGTCAGGCTCTTGAGGGTCGTGGAACAGATGTCCTTGGTGCCGGGAACGTCCTCGGTGGTGATCGTGAACGTGTCACCAACCTCCAGGAGGTGGGGACCGTCGACGAAGCGTCCGAGGCGGATCTTCGGGCCCTGCAGGTCGGCCATGATGGCCACGGCCTTGCCGAGCTGTCCCGCAGCCTTGCGGACGTTCTCGTAGGTGTTGTCGTGCACGGAGTAATCGCCGTGGCTCATGTTCATGCGTGCCACGTCAACGCCGGCTTCCAGCACGGCCAGCGTGTTGTCAAAGCTTGCGATTGCCGGTCCGAAAGTGGCCACGATTTTAGCGCGTCTCATATACCTACCCTACTGGTGTGTTGCATGGATTAAGTTGAAGTGCGGATGAATCCCGGAGGTCCTGTGGGACTACAGAACAGCCATCGCACGGTCGGTCGGCGCCACGGGTGCCGGCAGAATGGTGCTGCCCATCAGGAACTTGTCCACCGCGGCCGCGCAGGCCCGCCCTTCGGCGATGGCCCAAACGATGAGCGACTGGCCGCGGCCGGCGTCACCCGCGACGAAGATGCCTTCAGTGTTGGTCATGTAGTAGCCGTCGCGTGCCACGTTGCCTCGGCCGTCAAAGTCGGCCTGGACCTGGTCGGTGATCCCTGCCGGCTCGGCGCCGGTGAAGCCCAGGGACAAGAAGACGAGGTCCGCCGGAATGATCCGCTCGGTGCCGGCCTTCGGCAGGCGTTTGCCGTCGACGAATTCCGTCTCCGCAACCTTGACGCCCGTGAGTTTGCCGTTTTCCCCGACGAACTCCACGGTGGAGGCGAGGTAGGTGCGTTCGCCGCCTTCCTCGTGCGCGCTGGCGACCTCGAACAAGGTGGGGAACGTCGGCCATGGCTGGTGGCCGGCCCGCTCGACGGGCGGCTGCTTGCCGATCGCCAGTGTGGTCACGGACGCGGCCTGGTGACGGTGCGCGGTGCCGAGGCAGTCGGCGCCGGTGTCGCCGCCGCCGAGGATGACCACGTGCTTGCCCGCGGCATTGATCTGGTTCTCCACGGTCTCCCCCGCCACCACCCGGTTGGCCGGCACGAGGTAATCCATGGCGTAGTGGACGCCGTCGAGGTCGCGGCCCGGGATCGGCAGGTCACGCGGGACGGTGGCCCCGGTGGCGATGACGACGGCGTCGTACCGGCGGCGCAGCTGCTCCCACGTCACGTCGGTGCCGACGGCCACCCCGGTGCGGAACCGGGTGCCTTCGGCCTTCATCTGCTCCAGCCGGCGGTCCACCTGCTCTTTTTCCATCTTGAAGTCGGGGATCCCGTAGCGCAGGAGGCCGCCGATCTTGTCGTCGCGCTCGTACACGGCCACAGTGTGGCCCACCCGGGTCAGCTGCTGGGCGACGGCGAGCCCGGCGGGGCCGGAACCGACGACGGCGACCGTCTTGCCGGTCAGGCGCGCCGGCGGCAGCGGGTTGACCCAGCCGTTCTCGAAGGCCTGGTCCACGATGGACACCTCGACCTGCTTGATGGTCACCGCGGGCTGGTTGATGCCGAGTACGCAGGACGCCTCACAGGGGGCAGGGCACAGCCGGCCCGTAAATTCGGGGAAGTTGTTGGTGGCGTGCAGCCGCTCCATCGCTTCCTCGCCCTTGTCCCGCCAGACGAGGTCGTTCCATTCCGGAATGAGGTTGCCCAGCGGGCAGCCCTGGTGGCAGAACGGGACGCCGCAGTCCATGCAGCGGCCGGCCTGGCTCTTCAGGACACCCTTTTCCTGGGCCTCATAGACCTCTTTCCAGTCCATGATGCGGACCGGGACGGGACGGCGCGGCTGGGTTTCACGCTGACGTACTTTCAGAAATCCGCGTGGATCAGCCACCGGTCACCTCCAGGATTCGAGACCAAACTTCTTCGCCGTCGGGGTCCAGGCCCTCTTCGATGGCGTCAAGACGGGTTTGCAGGACGGCCGCGTAGTCGCGCGGCAGCACCTTGGTTATGCGGGCTGCGGTGTCATCGAAGTTCTCGAGGAGCCGTGCCGCGAGCAGCGACTCGGTTTCCTCGAGGTGCTTGACCAGCAGCCCGTGGACGATGTCACGGTCCTCGGCGTCGAGCTCGCGCAGCTGCAGCTCCCCTGACTCGAGGGCCTGCTTGTTGACGCGCTCGGTCTGCAGGTCCAGCACGTAGGCCGTGCCACCGGACATGCCGGCGCCGAAGTTGCGGCCGGTGCGGCCGATGATGAGCGTCTGGCCGCCGGTCATGTACTCGCAGCCGTGGTCCCCGATGCCTTCGACCACAGCGGTGGCGCCGGAATTGCGGACCAGGAAGCGTTCGCCGACCTGGCCGCGCAGGAACAGCTCACCGCTTGTGGCGCCGTAGCCGATCACGTTGCCGGCGATCACGTTGCGCTCGGCCGGGAACACGTTGGTGCGGTCCGGCCGGACGATGATGCGGCCGCCGGAGAGTCCCTTGCCGACGTAGTCGTTGGAGTCACCGAACATGCGCAGCGTGATGCCGGCCGGCAGGAACGCCCCGAGTGACTGGCCCGCGGTGCCATTGAGCGTGATGTCAATGGTGTCCGTGGCCAGGACGTCGGTGCTGAAGGTCTTCGTCACGACGTGGCCGAGCATGGTGCCGACGGAGCGGTCCGTGTTGATGACGTTCACGGAGATCTTCACCGGCGTGCGGTCGCTCAGCGCTTCGGCCGCCATGGCGATCAGGCGCTGGTCGAAGTGCTTGTCGAGTTCGTGGTTCTGGCCGGTGAGGTTGCGCAGCGGCGCGTCGTTGTCGAACTCGAGCCCGTGCAGGATCGGATCCAGGTCCAGCCCTTCGGCCTTCCAGTGGTTGATCGCGTCGCGGGAGTCGAGCATCTCGGCATGGCCGATCGCCTCCTCGATGCTGCGGAAACCCAGCTCGGCGAGGATTTCGCGGACTTCCTCGGCAAGGAATTCGAAGAAGTTCACCACGAATTCGGGCTTGCCGTTGAACCGGGAGCGCAACTCGGGGTTCTGGGTCGCGACGCCCACCGGGCACGTGTCCAGATGGCAGACGCGCATCATGATGCAGCCGGAGACCACCAGCGGGGCGGTGGCGAAACCAAACTCTTCGCCGCCGAGCAGCGCGGCGATCACGACGTCGCGGCCGGTCTTGAGCTGGCCGTCGACCTGCACCACCACACGGTCGCGCAGGCCGTTGAGCATGAGCGTCTGCTGCGTCTCGGCGAGGCCGAGTTCCCACGGGACACCGGCGTGCTTGAGCGAGTTCAGCGGCGAGGCGCCGGTACCGCCGTCGTGTCCGGAGACCAGCACGACGTCGGCCTTCGCCTTGGTGACGCCGGCCGCCACGGTGCCGATCCCGACCTCGGAGACGAGCTTGACGTGCACCCGGGCCGAGGGGTTGGCGCGCTTGGCGTCATAGATCAGCTGCGCGAGGTCCTCGATCGAGTAGATGTCGTGGTGCGGGGGCGGTGAAATGAGGCCGACGCCGGGGGTCGAGTGCCGCGTGCGGGCCACCCAGGGGTAGACCTTCTGCGCCATCAGCTGGCCGCCCTCGCCGGGCTTGGCACCCTGGGCCATCTTGATCTGGATGTCGTCCGCGTTGGACAGGTACAGGCTGGTGACGCCGAAGCGGCCGGAGGCGATCTGTTTGACCGCGGAACGGCGGGTGGGATCGAGCAGCCGGTCCACGTCCTCGCCGCCTTCACCGGTGTTGGACTTTCCGCCCAGCCGGTTCATGGCGATCGCGAGGGTCTCGTGGGCTTCCTTGGAGATGGACCCGTAGCTCATGGCGCCGGTGGAGAACCGCTTGACGATGCTGGAAACCGGTTCCACTTCCTCGAGCGGCACCGCGGGACGCGAACCGGCCTTGAACTTCAGCAGACCGCGCAGGGTCATGAGGTTCTCGGACTGGTCGTCAACGCCGCGGGTGTAGGCCTTGAAGATGTCGTAGCGGCGTTCACGCGTGGCGTGCTGGAGCCGGAAGACGGTCTCGGGGTTGAACAGGTGGGGTTCGCCGTCGCGGCGCCACTGGTATTCGCCGCCGCCGAGCAGGGGCTGGTGCGGCAGTTCGATGCCGTTCTCGGGGTAGGCCATGCGGTGCCGGGCCAGGACTTCGGCGGCAATGACGTCGAGGCCGACGCCGCCGAGCTGGGAGTGCGTGCCGGAGAAGTACTCGTCCACGAGGTCCTGGCCGAGGCCGAGCGCTTCGAAGGTCTGTGCACCGGTGTAGGAGGCCACGGTGGAGATGCCCATCTTGGACATGATCTTCAGGACGCCCTTGCCCAGGCCCTTGATCAGGTTGTAGACGCCGTCCTGCGGGGTGACCCCCACGACGTCGCCGGAGGCGATGAGCTGTTCCACGGATTCCATGGCCAGGTACGGGTTCACGGCGGAGGCGCCGTAGCCGATGAGCACGGCGACGTGGTGGGTCTCGCGGACGTCGCCGGCTTCCACCACGAGCGCGGTTTTGGTGCGGTTGGCGCTGCGCAGCAGGTGGTGGTGCACGGCGCTGACCAGCAGCAGGGACGGGATCGGGGCCCACTGGGCGTTCGAGTCGCGGTCCGAGAGCACCACGTACTGGACGCCGCGGTTGATGGCGCCGGAGACCTGCTCGCAGATTTCGGTGAGCCGGGCCCGGAGGGAGTTCTCGCCGCCTTCGGGGCGGTAGAGTCCGCGGACCTTCATGGCGACCTTGCCGCCGTCGGCGCTCTCGATGTTCGCGATCTTGGCGAGCTGGTCGTTGTTGATTACGGGGAACGGCAGCGAGACCTGCGGCTGCCGGACCTGCTTGGTGTCCAGCAGGTTGCCGTTCGGGCCGATTGCGCACGTCAGGGACGTGACGAGCTCTTCACGGATGGCGTCCAGCGGCGGGTTGGTGACCTGCGCGAAGGACTGCACAAAGTAGTCGAAGAGCAGCCGCGGGCGCTTGGACAGCACGGCCACCGGGGTGTCCGAGCCCATGGCACCGAGCGGTTCGGCACCGGTGCGGGCCATCGGGCCCAGCAGGATCTTCAGTTCCTCGGTGGTGTAGCCGAAGGTGCGCTGGCGGATGTTGACCGAGGCGGCGGTGTGCACGACGTGCTCGCGTTCGGGCAGGTTCTTGAGGTCGATCAGGTTGTCCTTGACCCATTCGGCCCAGGGGTTCGCTGCGGCAACCTCGGCCTTGACCTCGGCGTCGTCGATGATCCGGCCGGCCCCGGTGTCCACCAGGAACATCTTGCCCGGCGAGACGCGGCCCTTCTTGACCACCTTGGAGGGTTCGACGTCGATCACGCCGACTTCGGAGGCGAAGACGATCAGGCCATCCTCGGTGATCCAGTACCGGCCCGGACGCAGGCCGTTGCGGTCCAGCGTGGCGCCGACAAGGTTGCCGTCCGTGAAGGAGACGGCCGCCGGGCCGTCCCACGGCTCCATGAGCATCGAGTGGTATTCGTAGAAGGCGCGGCGGGCCGGATCCATGGTGGCGTGGTTTTCCCACGCCTCCGGGATCATCATCATGATCGAGTGCGTGATGGGCCGGCCGGAGAGCCAGAGCAGTTCGGCAACCTCGTCGAAGGAGGCCGAGTCCGAGGCGCCCGGGGTGCAGATTGGGAACAGCTCTTCGGGTGAGTCCCCCAGCAGCGGGCTGGCGAGCTGCGACTGCCGGGCCCGCATCCAGTTGCGGTTGCCCTTGACGGTGTTGATCTCGCCGTTGTGCGCGATGGTGCGGAACGGCTGGGCCAGCGGCCAGGACGGGAACGTGTTGGTGGAGAAGCGCGAGTGGACAATCGCGAGCTTGGTCTTGAAGCGCTTGTCCGACAGGTCCGGGTAGAACGGCTCGAGCTGCGCGGTGGTGAGCATGCCCTTGTAGACGATGGTCCGGGAGGAGAGCGACGGGAAGTACACGCCGAACTTGTTCTGGGCGCGCTTGCGGATCCGCCAGGCGCGGGAATCGAGCTCGTTGCGTTCGAGGGTTTCCCCGGTGCTGGAGGCGAAGAACGGCTGCGAGAAGTACGGCATGCAGGCCCGCGCCATGGCCCCGACCAGGTCGGCCACGATCGGGACTTCACGCCAGCCAAGAACGGTCAGGCCCTCGTCCGCGGCGAGGCCTTCGATGCCGGCGCGGGCGGCGTCGGATTCGCGCTGCTCGGCGGGCAGGAACGCGGTTCCCACGATGTACTGGCCGGGGGCCGGAAGTTCGAAGTCCGTGACTGCGCGGAAGAATTCGTCCGGCACCTGCATCAGGAGGCCGGCGCCGTCGCCGGTACCTTCATCGGCGCCCACGGCACCGCGGTGCTCGAGGTTGCGCAGGGCGGTCAGGGCGGCGTCGACGATGTCGTAGCCAGGCTCACCGCGGAGCGTGGCGATGATGGCCAGGCCGCAGGCGTCCTTCTCGTTCTCCGGATTGTAGAGTCCGGCAGCGGCCGGAATCGCCGCGAAGCGGCTGAAGGGTGACGCGGCAGCCGAGGGCTGGTCCGGATCGGACCAGCTGGGGCTGTGAAGAGTTTGGGTCATTGGAGACGTCCTTCCTCCTGATCGTGCGTATGGGAGGGACAACATTGGCCCCACTCGGCACGCCGGTGTGTGACGGGCGCAACAGAGTGTTTTTCTAACTGGAATTGTAGGCCAGCCCGGCCTCCTGTACTAACAGTTACGCAGGTGCTGGCCCGGGCTTGCATGGACAGCTTCGATCTGCTGTCCACTCCAAGCCCTTTTGCCACGACGCTGTGGAGTCGGGTCCGGTGAGCGGTGGCTCCGGTCAACCCGAAGTGCCGGCGCTGAGCTACTTGGTGCCCTCAGCCTCCGGCGCGGTTCCAGTTCCCTGGCGGCCGGAAACTCCGGCTGCCGGAGCTCCATTGGCGGGCGCGGTGCCGCCCGTGGAGTCCCTGTCCGCATCCTCGGATGCGCGAACTGGTCCGCTTTGGTTATTCCGGAGATTAGCACGGGATTCACTATCTGAGACAGCGGCGTCCGAATGGCGGATGGTTGCCGCGTCTGCGGGAACGGTGGCGCGGTCGGCGTGGGCAGCACTGTCGGCGCCGGTGGCGCGGTCAGCGCTGTCGGCGTCGGTCGCGTCAGCGTCCGGCTCTGACTCTGCCGACTTTTCCTCGGCCGTCTTTTCCTCAGCCGTCTTTTCCTCAGCCGGCGTGGTCTCCACCGGCTGTGCCCCTGCCGGCTGTGTCTCCGCAGGTGCGCGGCCGGGGAGGAACGGGGTGTCCGGCTCGGAGCGCTTGCGCAGTCCGAGGAGGATGAAGGCGAGCAGGGCCCCGGCGAAGACGATGATGCTGGTCCAGACATTGAGCCGGGTGGTGAGCCCGAAGAGGGTGATCTGTTCGGCGTCGTCGATCCGCATGGCCTCGATCCAGACGCGGCCCAGGGTGTAGTACATGGCGTAGACGCAGAAGAGGCGGCCGCGGCGGAAGCTGAATTTGCGGTCCAGGGCCAGCAGGATCAGCACGCCGGCCAGGTTCCACAGCGACTCGTAGAGGAACGTCGGGTGGAAGAGCGTGTCCGTCGGCATGCCGGGGGGGAAGTTCGGGTTGTTGGGGTCGATCTGCAGCCCCCAGGGAAGCGTGGTGGGGCCGCCGAAGAGTTCCTGGTTGAAGTAGTTGCCCCACCGGCCAATGGCCTGGGCCAGCAGCAGTCCGGGGGCCGCGGCGTCCATGAAGGCGCTCAGCTTCACCCCGGCACGCCGGCACCCGATCCAGGCGCCCACGGCGCCGAGCACGACCGCGCCCCAGATGCCCAGGCCGCCGCGCTGGATCTGCGGAATCAGGGACAGGTCCCCTGTGCCGTCGAATCCCGGGCCGAAGTAGGCGTCCGGAGAGGAGAACACGTGGTACAGCCGTCCGCCGATAATGCCGAACGGGATGGCCCAGATGGCGATGTCCCAGACGCTGCCCTCGGGGGCGCCGCGGCGTGCCCAGCGGACCGAGGTCAGCCACAGGCCGGCAATAATGCCGGCGAGGATGCACAGGGCGTAGGCGTGGATGCGCAGGGACCCCCACGGCAGCGGGATGTCGAATCCGGACCAGCTGGGGCTCGGAATGCTCGCGGGAATCATCGCCGCCGCGTGGAGGACTGACTGCATTGCTTAGGCTTCTTCCTTGGTAAGGCCGGTGCTGAGGTCTTTCGTCAAGGAGGCTACCGCATCCACGCCGCCGTCCCGGATCGCCGCGACGAGCGCGGTGCCGACAATCACGCCGTCGGCGTACTCGGCGATCTCGCGGACATGGCTGGCGGTGGAGACGCCGAGGCCCACGCAGACGCGCTCGGCGCCCGCGGCGTGCGCTGCGGCGACGACGTCCCTGGCCGCGGAGCTGACCGAGGTCCGGGCGCCGGTGACGCCCATGATGGAGACGGCGTAGACGAAGCCGCGGCTCGCGTCCACCGTGCGTTTCATGCGTTCGGGCGAGGACGAGGGAGCCACGAGGAACACCCGGTCCAGACCGTACTTGTCCGAGGCCGCCATCCATTCGGCGGCCTCGTCCGGAATGAGGTCGGGCGTGATGAGCCCGGCTCCCCCGGCCTCGGCCAGACGGCGGGAGAACTCGTCCACGCCCATCCGGACCACGGGGTTCCAGTACGTCATGACCAGCACGGCGGCGTCGGTCTTGCTCGTAATGCCGCGGACGACGTCGAAGACCTCCCGGACGTGGAAGCCCTTCGCGAGGGCCTCCGTCGTGGCGGCCTGGATGACCTGGCCGTCCATGACCGGGTCCGAGTACGGGATGCCGATCTCGATGAGGTCGGCGCCGTTCTCGGCCAGGGCGATGCCGGCGGCAATGGTGTCTTTAACGCTCGGGTAGCCGGCGGGCAGGTAGCCGATCAGGGCCGCCCGGCCCTGGGCGCGGGCGCGGTCAATGGCCGCGGCCGACTTGCTGGCGTGCTGGTTGCCGTCCTGGCCGGTGCTCACAGCTGTTCCCCCTCTTTGGCGATTTCGGCTTCAGGTGAATCCTTGTCCAGCAGGTCGAACCATTCCGCGGCCGTGGCCACGTCCTTGTCGCCGCGGCCGGAGAGGTTCACCATCACGATTTTCTCGGAGGCGTCTGTTGCCTTGCCTGCGGCCG